>CBDUCD010000062.1:0-11396 GCA_965365535.1 uncultured Rhodothermales bacterium
CGCGTGATGGGCGAAGACCGCGTGGGCATCGTGAGCGACCTGACGACCGTTATCTCGAAAAGCCTCAAAACCAACATCCGCTCCATCACCGTCAACTCCGACGAGGGTATTTTCGACGGCATCGTGGTGCTTTACGTCAACGACCTCGAACACCTCAAGCGCATTCTCGAACGCCTCAAACGCATTGACGGCATCTACGGCGTGTACCGCCGCGAGGAATAGCGCCTTTGTTTGTGGAAGCCGCATAAAGTTGTGCGGCAGCGGGTGCGATGGGCAGCGAAAGCGTTAATTTATTTGGAGATACGCCGCTCGTATCGCTACCATCAGCGCGGGCTGCCTGCGCATTTCCGTTGCATCCACTCACCCACCCACCGTTGGAGGTACCCTGTTGATCACGCTTACCAAAAAAGACGTCGCCCGCCGCGTGGCGGAACTGATGGAAGAGCCCATCTACCGCAGCGAGCCGTGGGTGACGGCGGTGATCGCGGCGATGAGCGACCTGATGCTGAACGCCGACCCCGAGGTACGCATCGAGCTGCGCGATTTCGGCGTGTTCGAGGTCAAAAAGACGAAGGCCAAGCCCAAGGCGCGCAACCCCAAGACCAACGAGACGGTCTTTATCCCCAGCCGCCGCAAAACGCACTTCAAGCCCAGCAAGCGCCTCAAGGCCGTGCTCCAGACGCCCCTCAAGGACCTGCCGCAGGTGGCAGCGCCTGCCGTGGCCGTCGAAACCGCCGGGCGCCGGCCCGTGCAGGCCCTCAGCTAACGTTTTGGCGCGGGCCTGCCCGCCCTTTTGCGATGCCGGAGGCCGCGCGCATTCTCGCCATAGACTACGGGCGCCGCCGCGTGGGGCTGGCCGTCTCGGACGCGCTGGGCCTTTTTGCCCGGCCCGTCGGCACGTTCGCGCCGCCCCAGGCGCTCGACCACATCGCCCGCCTCCACGCCGACGCCGCGCTGACGACGATTGTGCTGGGCTGGCCCCTCGAAGAGGATGGGACGGAAGGCCCGGCGGTCGCGCGCGTGCGGCGTTTCGCGGGCCAGGTCGAGGAGACGGCGCCCGGCGTGCCCATCGTCCGCGTGGACGAGCGGTATTCGTCCGAGGAGGCCAAGGCGCGGCTGCACGCGTCGGGGCGCTGGAAAAAGGCCCGCCACAACAAGGGCCTCATTGACAGCGAGGCGGCGTGCGTGCTGCTGGGCGACTATCTGCGCGAACGCTGACGGGCAACCCGCCGGGCGCCGCCACGTTTACGCGCCGCCAACCCGCCCGCCCATGATTCTCCCCATCTACACCTACGGCCAGGACGTTTTGCGCGGCGACACGCAGCCTGTCGAAAACGCCTCGCCCGAACTCGAAAGCCTCGTCCGCGACTTGATGGACACGATGGCGGGCGCCGAGGGCATCGGGCTGGCGGCGCCGCAGGTGGGCCGCCGGGAGCGCATTTTCGTCGTTGACCTGGGCCGCATGTTCGAGTCGCCCGAGGAGGCGGCGCGCTACCCGGCGCAGCCCATGGCGTTCGTGAACCCCGAGATCGTGTGGGAAAGCGACGAGTGGTGCGACTTCGAGGAGGGCTGCCTGTCCATCCCCGACCTGCGCGAAACCGTGCGCCGCCCCGCCGCCGTCCGCATCGCCTACCGCGACGCCCTTTTCGCGCCCCACGAAATCGAGGTGGACGGGCTGCTGGCCCGCGTCATCCAGCACGAGTACGACCACCTCGAAGGCGTCTTGTTCGTGGATCGCATCAGCCCGTTCCGCCGGCGGATGCTGGGGCGGCGCCTGCGCGAGATGGCGAAAGGCAACGTCGAGGCCGACTACCCGCTCGCCACGCCCCAGGCCGCCTGAACCCGCCGCCCGATGCCGCGTAGCCCGGCCATGCCCTCGCGCCCCGCAATAGCCCGGTGGCTGGCAGCGCTGCTGCTGGCAAGCACCACGATGGTGCCCTTTGCGCACGCGGCGCGGCACGGGCAGGCCGAACCCTCTGGCGCGGCGCCCACCTACCAGGCGTGGTGCGACTTCTGCCACCAGCCTTTCGTGGCCGTGGCTGCGGCCTCGACCGAGGCATCTGCCGTCCAGATAGCAGCGCCGCACGTGGGGGCGGCGCCCCGCGCCCTGGCGCTGCCGCCGCTGCCGACGCCGCCGGCGCGCGGCCCTCCTGCCTGCTGCTGACGTTAGCGCGGCTCGCTGCCGCATCGGGTGCCGCCGGCGCGGCACGCCCCGTTCAGCACAAGCAGGTTTTGTCCCATGAAATGGTGGTTTCTGGCCGCCGTGCTCGTCCCGCTGTGGGGCGGCAGCGCGGTAGCCCAATCCCTCGGCGGCACCGTCCGCGATCCCGACGGCGCGCCCCTGCCCGGCGCCGAAATTGTCGTCCCCGCCCTGTCGCGCGGCGTCGTGGCCGACGCGGAGGGGCGGTTTCTCTTTCCCGACCTGCCGCAGGGCGTGTGGCGCGTCGAGGTGCGCTTTCTGGGCTTCGAGACGTACACTGCCCAGGTGCAGGTGGGCCCGCAGGGCACGCCGGCGCTTGCCATCGTGCTCGTGCCCACGCGGGCGGCGCTGGGCGAGGTGGTGGTAAGCGCGTCGGCGGGGGCGGCGCGGCTGACGGAAGGGGTGCAGTCCATGTCCACCCTCACGCCCCGCGCGCTGGCGCGTCACCGCGGGCAGACGCTGGGCAAGACGCTCGAGATGCTGCCCGGCGTGTCCACCCTCACGACCGGCCCGAGCATCGCCAAGCCTGTCGTGCGCGGGCTGCACTCGGAGCGCGTCGTCGTCGTCAACGCGGGTGTGGCGCAGGAAGGGCAGCAGTGGGGCGGCGAGCACGGCCCCGAGATAGACCCGTTCGTGCCCGCGCGCATCGAGCTGGTGCGCGGCGTGGCGGGCGTCGAGTACGGCGTCGGCGCCATCGGCGGCGTGATCCGCGTGCGGCCCCGCGACCTGCCCGAGCGGCCGGGGGTGGGCGGCGAGGTGCAGGCCAACGCCTTTTCCAACAACCGGCAGGGCGCGGCGTCGCTGCTCGTCGAAGGCGCGCTGCGGCCCGGGCTGGGCTGGCGCGTGCAGGGCAGCGGGCGCCGCGCGGGCGATGCGCGGGCGCCGCGCTACGGACTCGCCAACACGGGCTTTGCCGAGCGCAGCGGCCTCGTCGCCATCGGGCTGCACCGGCCTCGTTTCGGGGCAGACGTGCAGCTGAGCCACTTCTCGACCCGGCTGGGGCTGTTCCAGGGCGCCCACATCGGCAACGCCGACGACCTGCGGCTGGCCTTTGCGCGCGGCGAGCCCGTGGTGCAGCGGGCGTTTTCGTACAGCATCGCCGCGCCCCGCCAGAGCGTCGCCCACACGCTCGTGAGCGCGCAGGCGCACGTCAACACGAGGGGCGGCGACCGGCTCGAGGTGCAGTACGGCTACCAGTTCAACGCCCGCCGCGAGTTCGACAGCCACTACCGGGGCCAGACCCTCGCCCAGGGGCGCCTGGCCTTCAGCCTCGACCTGGCCACGCACACGCTCGAACTGCGCGCCCGGCACCGTCCCTGGGGGCGGTGGACGGGCAGCGCGGGCTTCAGCGGCACCAACGCGGCCAACCGCAACGGCGAGGCCGGGCAGCTCGTGCCCAACTTCCGCGCGCTCACGGGCGGCGTGTTTGTGCGCGAGGCGTACGTGGGGCCGCGCCTGACCGTCGAGGCGGGCGGGCGCTACGACTACCGCCACGTCGAGGCGTACCCGCGTGTGGACGGCGCCTTTGCCCGCACGGTGACGCACTACGGCGCCTTCACCTTTGCCACGGGCGCGCTCTGGCACCTGGCGCCCGCGTGGTCGCTGGCGGCGAATGTGGGCACGGCGTGGCGCCCGCCCTCCATCAACGAGCTGTACGCGAATGGCGTCCACCACGGCACGGCGCAGTTCGAGAGGGGCGATACGGGGCTGGGGCGCGAGCGCAGCCTGGGCGTGGACGCCACGCTCCGCCACGAGGCGCGGCGCTGGCAGGCCGAGGCCAGTGCCTTCCAGACCTCGTTCGACGGCTTTCTGATGCTGTTTCCCGATACCGCCATCGTGACGACGTTCCGGGGCGCTTTTCCCCGCTACCTCCACCAGCAGACGCGCGCGCGCCTGCGCGGGCTGGACGGGCAGGTGGCGTGGCGACCCCTCGACGCGCTGGGCGTGGAGGCGACGGCCAGCCTGGTGCGCGCCGACGACCTGGAACGCGGCACGCCCCTCTACGGGATGCCCGCCGACCGGGCCAGCCTCACGCTTACCGCTTACGCGCCGCGCCTGCTTGCCCTCCGCGAGGCCGAGGTGTCCGTTACCGGGCGGGGCGTGCGGCGGCAGTCGCGGGTGCCGGAGGGCGTGGACTTCGCGCCGCCGCCGCCCGGCTACGCCCTCGTCGGCGTCGGCATCGGCGCGCAGCTGCGCGTGGGCGGCGTGCCCGCCGAGGTCTCGCTCGAAGTCGAAAACCTGTTCGACACGGCCTACCGCGACTTTCTCAGCCGCTACCGCTACTTCGCCGACGACCCCGGGCGCAACGTGGTGCTGCGGCTGCGCGTGCCTTTCGGCTACCACACCTTCTGAGCGCCGTCCCCTTTTTTCGGCTACGACCATGAAATCAACCTGGCATCGGGCGGTGGGCTTTGCCGCCCTCCTCGTCGCCTTCTCGGCGTGCGATTCCGTCGCGCCCCGCGCGGGCGGGGGCGAGGAGGAGTTTTTCACCCGCATCGCCCTGCAACTCACGGGCAGCGACGGCACATCGGTGGTGGGCGAGGTGCGCGACCCCGACGGCGACGGCGTGATTGCGCCCGACGGCTACACGCCGCTCGTGCTCAGTCCGGGCGTGGTCTATACGGGCCACCTCGTCCTCGCCGACGACATCAACGGGCAGGACGTGACGGCGGAGGTGGAGGAGGAGGGCGAGGCGCACCTGCTGTTCTACACGCCGCAGGGCAGCGTGGCCGGCAGGCTGACGGTGACGCGGCTCGACACGGACGCGAACGGGGCGCCCGTCGGCCTCGACGTGCGCGTCGAGGTCTCGGATGGGGCTGCGGCGGCGGGCACGCTGCGCGTCCAACTGGCGCACTACGAACGCGCCGCCGACAAGCGCGCCGACCACACGCCCGACCACCGCCCCGGCTCCGAACTCGACACCGACGTGCAGCTTCCCGTCGTGATCCGGTAGCGCGGCCCTGCTGCTGCGCCGCCCGTATCTTTGGCCTGCTCGCGCGACGTATTCCCGCACCTCCCCTATGACAGACGGAAAGACGTGGATGGCGGCGCTGCTGCTGACGGTTGCGCTGGTTTCCGCCAGCGAGGCCCAGCCCATCGCGCTGCGCCTGCCCACCGCCAACGACGCCCTGCTGCGCGACCAGCCGGCGGACTTCTACATGTACACCGACCGCGACTTCGAGGGGCAGCGCTCGCGTCCGTGGCAGGGTGGCCAGTACGGCTTTACCCGCGACCAGGAGCGCACGCCCGCCGGCGTCGTCTTTACGCGCTTCCACGAGGGGCTCGACATCCAGCCCCTGCGCCGCGACCGCCGGGGCGAACCCCTCGACGACGTGGTGGCGGGGGCCGACGGGCGCGTGGCGTACGTCAACACGAACCCGCGCGCCTCGGCCTACGGCATCTACGTCGTCGTCGAGCACGTGTGGGATGGATCGCCGTACTACACGCTCTACGGCCACCTGGCCGCGGCGGGCGTGCGCGCCGGGCAGCGCGTGGCGCGGGGCGACCGGCTGGGGCGGCTCGGGCACACGGGCACGGGCATCAACAGCCGGCGGGCGCACGTCCACTTCGAGGTCAACCTGATGCTGTCGGAGCGTTTCGAGGAGTGGTACGACGAGACGTACCCGCGCGTGCGCAACACGCACGGGCGTTTCCACGGCCTCAACCTCGCCGGCCTCGACCCGTCGGCGCTCGTGCTGGCGCTCCGCGATAACCCCGACGTGACGGTTGGCGAGGTCGCCGCGCAGACGCCCCCCGCGTGGAAAGTTGTCGTGCCCGGCGGCTTCGTGCCCGAACTCGTGCAGCGCTACCCGTGGCTCGCGGGCGGGGTGCCGCTGGGCGAAGCGCCCGCCGCGTGGATCGTCCACGTTGCCGCGTCGGGGTTTCCGCTGCGCTTCGAGCCCGCGCCGCGCGCCGTGACGCGCCCCGCCGTCGTGTTCGTGGCGGACGCGGTGCGCGAGGGCTACGAGAGCACCAACAAAATGCTGGCCCGCGACGGCGACGCCTTCACCCTCACGCCCAAGGGCGAGCGCTACCTGACGCTGCTCACGCTGCCGGCGCCCAGCGTCGGCGCCTCCACGCGCACCCGCTGGTAAAGCGCGACAGGGTTTTCACCGCCCGCCGGGCGCGGCGCCCGCGCTGCCGCGTTGCCGCCCCACCCCGACCATTTCCCCGACCGGCATGAAAGACGAAGAAAGCGACGGCAACCGCGCCCCCGAGCACACGCCCCAGGTAGGCGGCGACCCGCAGAGCCTGCCCCAGGAGGGCGTCCACAAAGCGCACGTCCACCTCGACCGCGAAAAAGTAGCCCGCGCCGACCAGCAGCGAGAGATGGACAGGCGCGCCGAATCCGAGGAGGAACGGGCCGCGCGCGTCAAAAACGGCTAAGCCTGGACGAGCGACGCCGCCACGTCGCGGGCCGTCTCGCGGAACGGGCGGAAGGCGCAGCCCAGTTCTTCTGCGGCGCGGCGGTTGCTGTACCAGAACTGCGTCGAAGCCTGCCGCGCCCGCTCGCGGGTGACGAGCGGTTTTTTGCCCGTAACGCCTGCCACGGCCTCGTTGACGGTGCCCAGCGCGAGCGCCAGCCACGGCGGCACGCGCCGCGTGGGCGGCGGCACCCCCAGCGCCTCCGCCAGCGTCTCGATGATTTGCTTCCACGTCAGGTTTTCGCTGCCCAGGAAGTAGCGGCGGCCCGTACGGCCCCGCGCCATCGCCAGCAGGTGGCCCCGCGCCACGTCGCGCACGTCCACCACGTTCGTGCCGCCCGCCGGGATGCCCGGCAGCGCGCCCTCGCGGATCTGCGTGGCCAGTTGAACGGTGTTCTCGTCGGGGCGGCCTCGCCCGAAAATGAGCGCCGGGTTGACGATTACGGCGTCGAGCCCTTCGGCAATGGCGCGCTGCACTTCGAGTTCGGCCTGGTACTTCGAGCGCGCGTAGGCCGAGTTGTAGGGCGACGGGCTCCAGACGGCCTCCTCGTCCAGCACCGTTCCCCGCGCCGATGCCGAGCGCCCGAAAGCGGCCATGCTGGAGGTGTGCACGAGGCGCCGCACGCCTGCCCGCAGCGCCGCGTCCACGACGTGCGCCGTGCCCTGCACGTTGACCTGCTCGAGCGCGTCCCCGTCCCCGTCGTTTTCGAGCGCGGCGGCCACGTGGTACACCTGCTCGACGCCCTCGAAGGCCTCCGGCAGCGACTCCGGGTCGGTCACGTCGCCGAAAAAGTGCTCGATGCGGTGGCGCGTGTCGTCGAGCAGGTCGAGGCGCGAGTGCTGGCGCCGCAGGATGCGCACGCGGGCGTCCTGCCCGACAAGCTGGCGAACGAGTTCTGACCCGACGAGGCCGGTGGCCCCGGTGACGAGGACGAGTGGGGGCACGCTAGATGGAGGTGGTGGGCTGTCAGGATAGGACGCGGGCGGGCCGAGAAGTACGAAGAAACGCCGTGCTTTCGTTGGTCGTAGGCCCCGTCGCCCCCTGCCGTTCCAATTGCCGCCATGCGCTTTTTAGCCCTCGCCGTCTGCCTGCTGCCTTTCGCCGCCCGCGCCCAGCCCGCGCCCGAGGTGCGCATCGCGGCGGTCAAGTACGAGGGCGGCGGCGACTGGTACCAGGCGCAGACGCCGCTGCCCACCTTTCTCCAGTACGTGCGCACCCACACCCTTATCCCCGTCGCCGCCGAGGCGGACGTGGTGGAGCTGTCGAGCGACCGCCTGTTCACGTACCCCCTCGTCGTGCTCTCGGGCCACGGCAACGTCTCTTTCACCGCCGACGAGGCGCTGCGGCTGCGCCAGTACCTCGAAAGCGGCGGCTTTCTCCTCATTGACGACGACTACGGCCTCGACGCCTACGTGCGCCGCGAGATGGAAAAGGTGTTTCCCGACCAGGCGTTCGTCGAGTTGCCGCACAGCCATCCCCTCTACCGCGCCCACTTCCAGTTTCCCGACGGGCCGCCCAAAACGCACGAGCACGACGGCAAGGCGCCGCAGGGCTTCGGCCTGTTCCACGACGGGCGGCTGTGCGTGCTCTACCTCTACGAGTCCAACATCACCGACGGCTGGGAGCCGCCCGACGTCCACCACGACGCGCCCGCCGTCCGCGAGGCCGCGCTGCGCATGGGCGTCAACGTGCTGGCCTACGCGCTCATGAACTAGCCGCCGGGGAGGCCGCCGGAGTACGTGCCGCGGTACGTCCCTACGCGTCGGGCAGGGCGTCTTTTTCCAGGCGCACGCGCCCGATGCGGTTGTTCTCGACGGTTTCGACGGTCAGGCGCAGCGTTTCGTAGTGGCACACGTCGCCGGCGGCGGGGATGCTGCCCGTGACGTGGAGGATGAGGCCGCCCAGCGTGTCGAAGTCGAAGTCGGCGCGGTCGAGGTCGAGGCCCAGTTCCAAGTCGTCGTTGAGGTCGTCGAGGTTGGCGCGGGCGTCCACGTCGAACACGCCGGGGGCCGTCTCGGTGTAGAGCGCCGGCTCGTCGTCGTCGCGCTCGTCGCGGATGTCGCCCACGACTTCTTCGAGCAGGTCTTCCATCGTCACCAGCCCCGCCGTGCCGCCGTACTCGTCCACGACGATGGCCATGTGGAGGCGGCGGCGGCGCAGGTCGTTCATGAGCACGTCCAGCCGTTTGGTTTCGGGCACGAAATAGGCGTCGCGGCGCACCTGCGCCAGGTGGAACGGCGGCGCGCCGGCGTCGAGGAAAGGCAGCACGTCTTTGGCATAGACGATGCCGAGCACGTTGTCGAGGTGGTCGAGGTAGAGGGGAAAGCGCGAGTGGCCGCTTTCGCGGATCATCTCGACGGTTTCTTCGAGCGTGGCCGTGGCGGGCAGGGCGTAGAGATCTACGCGGCTGACCATGATTTCGCGCGCCGTCGTCTCGCCAAAGTCCACGACGGCGTGCATGAGTTCGGTTTCGTCCTCGTGCAGCGTGCCCGTCTCGCCGCCAATCTCGGCGATGGCGTGGAGGTCGTCGGCGCTGAGGCGGCCGCTGGCGGGGCGCAGGCGCGCTTCGTAGCGCTCGGTGAGGCGGGCAAGGCGCCGCGAAAGCGGGCGCAGCAGGGCGTGCAGGCTGCCGAGGGGCGCGGCGGCGGCGCCCGAAAACGCCTCGGGCTGCCGCGTGGCAACCAGCTTGGGCGTGATCTCGCTGACGACGAGCAGCACGAACGTGAGGCCGACGATCTCGAAAAGGAACGTGATGCTTTCGCTCCAGCCGTAGAGGGCGGCCACCTGCTGCGTCATGAGGGCCGCCAGGATGGCCGCCGTGACGTTCGCGATGGTGTTGAGGACGAGGATGGAGACGAGCAGCTCGCGCGGCTCGGCCAGCAGGGCCAGCACGCGGCGGCTGCGGCGGTCGCCGCGCTGCGCGAGCGCCTCGCGGTCGGCGGCGTCGAGCGAGAAGAGGGCCACTTCCGAACCCGAGAAAAAGGCCGACGCCAGCAGCAGCAGCACGAAAAGCCCGATCTCGACGGCAAAGGCGGGGGACACGAGCGGAGGGGCAGCGAGCAGCAGAAAAAAGTCAGGGCTCAACGGGGTGAGGGCGTTTCCCTCGGATGGTGCAACAGGCCGCGCGGCTCGAAGATAAGGCGCCACTGCCGCTGCACGCCTGCCGTCTTTTGCGGGGTGGGGCGGCTCGCGTTTGCAGCAGGCGCCGCCCGCCGGGCTACCGGCCCGCCGCCGGGTCGAGAAACCACTTCAACTCCTGCTGGCCCCGCACGCACGCCGCCGGGATGCCGGGGCAGGCGCCGCCCGCGAACACGCGCTGCACCAGGCCGCGCTTCGGCGCGCCCGTGACGAGAAAGAGGACGTGCCGCGTGCGGTTGAGAAAGGGCAGCGTGGCCGTGATGCGATCTTTCACGGGCGACGTGGGCGGGGAGAGGGTGTGCGCCACCAGCCCGCTGGCGTCCTGAAAATCCGACCCGGGGAAAAGCGACGCCGTGTGGCCGTCCTCGCCCATGCCCATCACGGCCACGTCCCACGCGGGCGCGGGGCCGAGGGCGCTGCGGACGGTCGCCTCGTAGGCCGCCGCCGCCTGCCCTGCCGTGTCGAGGTGGGTGGGCACGGGAAACAGGTTGCACTCGGGCACGGGCACGTGGTCCAGCAGCGTCTCGCGCGCCAGGCGCCAGTTGCTGTTTTCGTCGTCGAGGGGCACGAAGCGCTCGTCCACCAGAAAAACCTGCACGCGCGGCCACGGCACGTCGGGCGCGGCGGCCAGGGCGCGGTAGAGCGGGACGGGCGTCTTGCCGCCCGAGAGGGCCAGCGAAACGGGGCGGCCGGGCGGGCTCTGGCGCAGCAGCCGGGCCACGTGCGCGGCGGCGTGCCGCGCGGGCTCGTCGAAAACGCAGCGTTCAGGCGTCATCGCGTCTAATCGTCGTCGGTGGCGTTGAGCAGGCGGCGGGCTTCCTCCGGCCCCCACGTGCCGGCGGGGTAGGGGTGGAGGGTGTGGTTGGCCTTGAGGATGGGGTCGAAAAGCGCCCACGACGCCTCCACCTCGTCGGCATCCACGAAAAGCGTGCGGTCGCCGCGCATCACGTCCTCGAGCAGCGTCCGGTAGGCGCCGGGGCTTTTGCCAAACGTCTCGGCGTAGTCGAAGGAGAACTTCTGCGTGTCCACCTCGAAGCCGTTGCCGGGGCGCTTCACGTCGAAAAAGAGCGAAAAGCCCTCGTCCGGCGAAATGGTGATGTTGAGGACATTCGCGCTGAGGCTGCACCTATCGAAGCCGCGGAACAGGGCCACGGGCGCCCGGCGGAACACGATGCGGATGCGGGTAAGCTTGCGCGGCATGGCCTTGCCCGTCATCAGCACAAAGGGCACGCCCTGCCAGCGCCAGTTTTCGAGTTGCAGGCGCAGCGCCACGTACGTCTCGGTGCGCGAGCCTTTCGCCACGCCCGGCGCATCCACGTAGGCGGCCACCTTTTCGCCGCCAATGGTGCCCGCCGTGTATTGCCCGAAAACCACGTTTTCCCCCTCGATGGGCAGGATGGAGCGCAGCACCTTCGCCTTTTCGGATCGGATGTCGTCGGCGCCGGTGGTGGCGGGCGCCTCCATGGCCACGAGCGTCAAAAGCTGCGTCAGGTGGTTCTGCACCATGTCGCGCAGCGCGCCCGACGTGTCGTAGTAGCCCGCGCGCGTGCCCACCGTCACCTGCTCGGGCACGGTGATCTCGACGCGGGCGATGTGGTCGCGATTCCACAGCCGCTCGAAAATGGCGTTGCCG
>CBDUCD010000063.1:0-11179 GCA_965365535.1 uncultured Rhodothermales bacterium
GGTCGCGGGTTCGAGTCCCGTGTTCCGCTCCACGAAAAGCGCCCTTCGAGAACCTACCTCGGAGGGCGCTTCGTTTTGTGCGGGGCGGTGGCGCTACATCCGCTCCCGGAAGGTTTGCAGCAGGCGCTGCACGCGCGTGGGATCTACGGGCGCGGCGGGGTCGGCGCGGGCGCTGTCGAGAAACGTGCTGTAGCCCTCCACGTCCTGCACGCGGGCGCTGTTGAGGTCGCGGAAGGCCATCGCCCAGTCGGCAAACTGGCGCTTTTCGGTTTCGCCCTTGAGCAGCAGCAGGCAGCCGTGGTGGCGGCGGTCGGCTTCGATTTTCTGGTAGAGCGATTCGATGGTTTCGCGTTCCCCTTCGAGCACCTGCATGAAGTTGCCGTCTTTGTAGAGCAGCAAACCCGTCACGCCCAGCGACGTGTTGTTGCGGCGCGAAACGGTGAGCAAATCGGTCAGCTCGCTGGGGCTGAAAAGGTACGCGGCAGAACTCGCGTAAACGAGGTGGTACATGTCGAAAAGATAGTTGCCATGCGCGATACGCCACGTATCGGCGGCGGTGCAACGCCTTTCGATAGACCTGTTTCGGCTTTGCGGGTATTTCTCAGCCCGGCAGGCCCAGCGCGCCGAGCAGCGTGTGCCACTCGCTGAAACACAGCACGCCCGGCGGCGCCTGGGCCTCGTCGCCCCCGTACCAGGCGGCCTGCCAGCCCGCCCCCCGCGCGCCCTCCACGTCCGACCGCAGCGAGTCGCCGACGTACAGGATCTCTGATGCCGCGCAGCCCGCCTTGCGTGCCGCCCACTCGAAAAGGGCGCGGTGCGGCTTCATGATGCCCACCTCCTCGGAAATCACGAGCGCGCTCAGCCGCCGGGCAAGCGCGGGAAAGCGTTCCAGCTTGGCGCGCTGCACGTCGGCAAAGCCGTTCGTGAGCAGCCCCACGGGAAAGGCGTCGGCGATGGCGCCAAAAGCGTGCAGCGCCGCGTCCGGCAGGTGCCAGTGGCGGGCGTAGCCGGCCATGTAGTGGGTGTGGACGGCGTCGGCGTCGTGGGTGGGGGCGCCGAGGGCTTCGAGCGTCCGGGCAAAGCGCAGCCTTTTGAGCTCGTCGCGCGTCACGGCGCCCTGCGCGTAGGCAGCCCAGAGGGCGCTGTTGTGCTGGTGGTAGTGGGCGTGCACGCGCTCGAAGTCGTGCCGGGCAAGGGCGGGGTGGGCGGCGTGCGTATCGCGCAGCGCGGCGCGCTCGGCGCGGCGGTGGTCGAGAAGCGTATCGTCCAGGTCGAAATAGACGAACCGGAGGCCGTCCGCCGGGAGGCCGCTCATCCGGCGAGGGGTTTGTCCATCATCGCGTAGCGCTTGTCAATGGCGGTGCCCAGGTTGTCGAGGAAGTTGCGCATCTTGGTGTTGCCCTCCAGAATCCAGCTCAGCTCGCACGAGTCGTAGCCCTTGGGCACGCCCCGCGTGATGGTTTCGTGGACGAGCATGGCGTCGAGCCCGCGCCCCTGGTACGCCTTGCGCACGCCCATGAGCGGCATCCGGCTGTTGTAGATGGCGCCCGTCTTGGCCCAGGCGAGGATTTTGGGCAGCCCGAACGGCAAGAGCCGCCCGTCGCGGATGTGGACGAGGGCCTGGTTGAGGTCGGGCAAGAGCAGCGAAAAGGCGACGGGCACGCCTTCGTCCTCGACAAAGAGGAACAGGTCGGGTTCGAGCACCTGCTTGAGGTCGGCGGCGAGTTTCTGGGCTTCCTTTTCGGTGTAAGGCACGAACCCCCAGTTGTTCGACCAGCCGTCGTTGTAAATCTCCATCGCCGAGCGCACGTCGCGGCTGAAGTTTTTGGTGTCGAGCTGGCGCAGCGTCAGCGTGGGGTAGCGTTTCTGGACGAGGGCGGCGCCGCGCCTGAGCTTGTCGGCGTGCATGTATTTGCGGTGCACGTAGTACGAGAGCATCACGATGGCGCGCTGGAAGCCGTAGCGCGTCAGAAAACCCTCGTAGTAGGGCGGGTTGTAGGGCATCAGGATGGACGGCGCCACGTCGAAGCCTTCCGTCAGGAGGCCGGCGGTGTCGTTGAGGCTGGGGCTGGCCGGCCCGCGCATCGTCGTCAGCCCCTGCGCCTGCAGCCAGCGGGCGGCGGCGTCGAGCAGCGCCTCGGCCACCTCGTAGCGCTCGACGGTCTCGAAAAAGCCGAAAAAGCCGACGCCATCGCCGTAGCGGTCGAGGTGCATCCCGTTTCGGACGGCGGCAATGCGCCCGACGACCTCGCCGCGCGCGTCGCGGGCCAGAAACGGCTGGATGTCGCCGTGCTCGAAAAAGGCGTTTTCCTTGCGGTCGAGCAGGTGGTACACGTCGCGGCGCAAGGGCGGCGCCCAGTTGCGGTTGCCCGCGTACAGGCGGTAGGGAAAGTCCACAAAGGCGCGCACGTCGCTTTTCAGGCGCGCCTCGGCCACGGTGACGGGCAGCACGGCGCTGTCGCCGGGAATGGAGACGTAGGAAGAGGTCATTCGTCAGGGGTCGTTGGAAGGGAGAAAGGTAGCCAATGACCCGTATCCAATGACGAATGACGCCCCCTCAAATCACCCCGTGTTTTTTGCCCACGCGTGCAAAGGCGTCGAGAATCATGTTCAGCTCTTCGTCCGAGTGCGTGGCCATGTAGCTCGTGCGCATGAGGGACTGGCCCTGCGGCACGGCGGGCGGCACGACGGCATTCACGAACACGCCTTCTTCGAGCAGGTCTTTCCAGAACGCGAAGCACGTCATCATGTCGCCCACGACGACGGGGATGATGGGGCTCTGACTGGTCCAGATGTTGAAGCCGAGCGTCTGGAAGCCCTGCCGCATAAAGTCCGAGATTTCCCACAGGCGCGTCAGGCGCTCGGGCTCGGCCTCCAGGATGTCGAGGCATTTGAGCACGGTTGCCACGTTGGCGGGCGGCATCGAGGCGCTGAAAATGTGGGCACTCGCGGTGTGGCGGATGTATTCGATGACGTCGTGGGCGCCGGCGACAAAGCCGCCGAGCGAGGCAAAGCTTTTCGAGAACGTGCCCGTCGTCAGGTCCACCCGGTCGTCGAGGCCGAACGAGGCGGCGCTGCCGCGTCCGCCCGGCCCGATGACGCCCACGGCGTGCGCGTCGTCGAGCATGAGGACGGCGCCGAACTCCTCGGCCAGCTCGACGAGTTCGGGCACGGGCGCCACGACGCCGCTCATCGAAAACACGCCGTCGGTGACGATGAGTTTGCCGCAGCCGGGGCTTTCGTCCTCGGCGCGCTCCAAAAGGCGGCGCAGGTGGGCCAGGTCGAGGTGGCGGTAGCGCCACGTCTCCGCCGCCGTCACCTTTGTGCCCGCCACGATGCAGGCGTGGTTGTCCTTGTCCGAAAACACGATGTCGCCCTTGCCCGCAATCGCCTGGATGACGCCCTGATTGGTCATGTAGCCCGTCGAGAACAGCACGCAGCTTTCCTTCTGCATGAACTGCGCGAGGCGCTCTTCGAGTTCGATGTGCAGGTCGAGCGTGCCGTTGAGAAAGCGGCTGCCCGTGCAGCCCGTGCCGTAGCGGACGATGGCCTGGGCGGCGGCCTCCTTGACGCGCTCGTCGGACAAGAGGCCCAGGTAGTTGTTCGAGCCGGCCATGATGACCTCGCGCCCGTGGATGATGGCGCGCGAGCCGTCGTTGCGCTCGATGGCGCGGAAGTACGGGTAGAGGTCGGCAGACTTGACCTGCGCGTAATCTCCCGACTCCTGGAAAAAGCGGACGGTTTTGGCGAAAAGGGACTTCTCGGGCAGCGTGCTGGGGCGCGGCTTTTCGATGGCCTGCTGGCCGAGGGAGTCTGGAATGGACATAGCGTTGTGGGCAGAAAAGGTCAGGATAGGACGGCGACGGAGGGGCGGGCGGAGCGGGCCGCAGGGGCGCTTACTACGCCCAGCACGTTTTCGATGCACGCCACGGCGTCGCCGTTGCCGATGCGGTTGTAGCCCGTCTGGAGGCGGGCGGCGTAGTGGGGGGCGCGTTCGAGAAAGCCCGACACGTCGGCAGCCCGGAGCGGGCGCCCGTGGACGGCCTCGCCCAGCCCGTCGCGTTCGAGAAAAACGGCGTTGAGCGTCTGCTCGAAAATGCCGCCGTTGGGCACCACGAGGGCGGGCTTGCCCAGGTACAGGCTTTCCGAGATGAGGGTGAAGCCTGCCGTGCACACGACGGCCCGCGCCCCGGCGAGGTCTTCGACAAAGCTCGACAGGCAGGGCTTTTTAAACGTCAGGTTGCTGGCGCGGCGCCCCGCCCCCGGCGCGCCCAGGTTGTAAAGCCTGAACGGCGCGTCCACGCGCGCCAGCGCCTCGGCAACGTGGTCGTTGCCGCGCGGGTCGTTGAAATAGACGACGACGTGCTCGCCCGGCGTGGGCTGGCACTGCTGCACCGCCCGCCGGATGATGGGCGCCACCAGCGTGGTGCGCTCGGGGCGCTTGAGCGGCGGGTAGAAAAACGACGTCAGCAAGACGTGCGCGGGGTGGCGCGGCGCGATCATGCCGATGGCGGCGGCGATAAAGGCCGCGTTGCCCCGGTAGCCCGGCGGCAGCGTGTACTGGCACTCGGTCACCACCTGCTGGTGGTTGAACGACAGGATGGGCAGCCCGATGCGGGCGGCGGCGCGGGGCGTGTACGCCTCGAAGTCGGTCACGAGCAGGTCGGGCGCGAGCGCCTCGATGGCGTTTGCCAGCCGCCCCACGATGCGCGGCCCGAACAGCACCCGCTTCCAGTTGCGCGCCACGGTTGCCGGGATGGACAGCCGGTTGCCCACGATTTCCTGCCGCAGCGCGGGCACGGCCAGCACGGGGTGCCCCTCGGCGACGAGGATTTCGCGGGCCTGGCCGCCGCAGGCAAAGTGCACCTGGTGCCCGCGCTCCTGCAACGCGCGCGAGATGGCGAGCACGCGCGACGTATGCCCCCGGCCTTGTCCACTCAGTGCATACAGGATTCGCGCCATGCGGAGGCCGGAAGGGGGAGGGCGGAGGACAGGAGGGGAATTGGAAAAGATACGCCGCGCCCGGCCCGCGGGCACGCCGGAGGCGTCAGGGCAGGGCGAGGGTGGCGCCAAAGGCGAAACCGCCCGGCGCGGGTGCCACGCGCAGCGAAAGCGCGTCCCCCGTGTCGAAGTCAATGAGGTGGGCGCCCACGTACGCGTCGAGCACGGAAAGGGCATACCATACGCCGCCGCCAATGGCGGAAAGGTCACGGTTGCGACGCGCCTTATCGCGGGCTTCACGAATGCGCCCTTTGCCGCCGTTGCCGATGAGGGTCTGGAAAGGCGCCGCCTCGTCCGCGTACTGCGGGTAGCGCTCGGGCCGCTCGGCGTACCGAAAAACGTGCTGGTAGAGGTGGTACTGGCGGTTGTTGTGGAGGTAGAGGGCGGCGATGCCCGCCACGCCCGCGTAGAAAATCCCTGCCTTGACGGGCTGGTGGTTGTAGAACTGGCCGCCGCCGGGCACCACGAGGGCGCGGCGCAGCGCCTTTTGCGGGTCGTGGGGGGGGCGCCCGAGCGTGTCGGGCTGCTGGGCGAGGGCCGGCAGGCAACAGGCGAACGCCGCCAGAAAGGCAAAACGGCAGGGCACGAGGGGCACGGCGCGAAAGGTGTCGCCCGCAAACGGCCCCGGCCCCAAAGGGATTCTGCCGCCGGGCTTGAGTCGCGGGCCGCAACCGCCGATCTCTCCAACACCACACCAATCCGGCGCCCGCCGCGCCGCCTTTCTCCACCCTTTTCCCGCCCCGGCCATGAACCGTTTCCTCCTCGCCCTCACCGCCCTGCTGCTCGCCGCCGCGCCCGGCGCCCACGCGCAGAGCTACAGCATGACGGGCCGCTCGTTCGTGCAGTCGCCCGTGGCGCTGGGCATGGGCGACGCCGGCGTCGCGTTTCCGACCGTCGAGACCGTCTTTTTCTACAACCCGGCGCACATTGCGCGGGCGCCGGGCGTCAGGCCCCACTTCACCTTTCTGGGCGCGAGTGCCCGCATCAGCACGGGCGTGCCCGGCTACTACACGTTTTACAACGACGACCTGCAGCCCGCCCTCGACCGGGGCGTCGAAAACCTGAGCGGCGCCGAGCGCGAGACGCTTTACGACCACGCCTTTGCCATCGGGCGGCGCCGCGAGTCGGCGGGGGCGGACGTGGTGCTGCCGACGGTTGCCTTCCGCGTCGGGCCCGTGGGGCTGGGCGCCGGGCTGTTCAGCAACTCGGGCGGCCAGATGCAGGTCAGCGACGCCGGCAGCGGCATCCCGCAGATCAACTTTACCGCCCAGTCGGACGTGATGGGCGTGGCGACGGCGGGCGTGGCCGTGGCGGGCCTCGCCGTCGGCGCCTCGGCCAAGTTCACGCGCCGCTACCTCGCCCTCAAAGACAAACCCCTCGACGCCTTTTCCGAGGATGAAACCGTCAACGTGTACCGGGGCAACAGCGTCGGCGTGGACGTGGGGGCGCTGTACACGCTGGGGCTGCCCGTGGGCCAGTTCAGCATCGGCGCGGCCTGTTTCGACATCGCGGGCACGCCTTTCGAGTACGCCTTCGAGCGCTCGCTCAACAGCAAGCCGCGCAGCGCCGCCCTCGAAAGCGACGAGATCGCGCAGGCCCGGGCGCTGCGGCAGCCCTCGCCCCAGTACCGCGTGGGCGTGGGCTACCAGGTGCCGCGCCTGTTCGGGCTGCTGGGCGCCACGGGCGTGGCCTTCGACTACCTGGGCTACCAGGACCCGCTGATCGAAGGGCAGCCGTTTCTGGCGCGCGTCCACATGGGCGCGCAGGTGCAGCTGGCGCGCGTGCTGGCGGTGCGCGGCGGCCTGTCGCAGGGCTACCCGTCCGTGGGCGCGGGCCTGCGGCTGGGCGTGCTGCGCCTCGACTACACGTATTTCGGGCAGGAGGAAGGGCGCCTGCCCGGCCAGAACGCCTCGTGGCACCACCAGGCGCGCATCCTCGTCGGCCTGTTCTAGTCGCCCCGTTAAGACGCGCCCCTGCCGGGCCGATAGGATTCTCCATACCGACCATCTCCCTCCAGTATTCCCATGAAAACCCTCTTTTCCGCCCTCGTAGGCGCCGTGCTCGTGCTGTCGGGCTGCAACGTCTTTGAAGGCATCTACGAAGCCGGCACCAGCAACAACCCCGACGTGCTGATGGCCGATGCGCAGCAGGCGATGCAGCAGGGCGAGCCCGCCAAGGCCGTCGAAATGCTGGAAAAGGCCGTCGAGAAGACGCAGCCCAACACCGTCCAGCGCTCGACCGTCCAGGTCAACCTCGCCACGGCCAAGATGGCCAAGGCCGACGTGAGCGTCATCAAGCTCCAGCGCATGATCCAGGATTTCAGCGACCGCGTCGAGTTTGGCAAAGGCGGGCTGGGCAAAGGGCGCGCTTTTGCGGGCGAGGTGTGCAGCTTCGAGGCGCCCGACCAGCGCGTGGAGGCCCTCGACCTCGAGAGCATTGACGGCTTTAGCAGCATCAGCAGCAACCAGGCCGTGCTGGCCGAGGTGCAGCGCCTCGTGCAGGAAGCCCTCCACATGACGGCCTCGCCCGGCCCGCAGTTCAGCATCCAGGGCCGGATAGATTCGCTCCAGGCGGCAGGCATGGCGCAGGCCAGCATTGCCGAGGCGCTGCTCAACGCGGCCCTGGCCCGCGTGGGCGCCTCGTACAGCCACATTGCCGGCGTCGGCGGCGACGAGATCGCGTGGTACCGCGTGCGCTCCGCCGCGCGGGGCGACTACTACGTGGGCTACTGCGCGCCCTCCGAGGCCGTCGTCCAGCAGGTGAAAGACGAGACGGCGTGCTCGATGAGCGACTTCGCGTTCTCGGTTGACCTGCTGCGCGCCCGGTCGGCGTTCTACCCCGAGGGCAGCCTGTCCGACGAGATTGCCGACAAGGCGGAAGAAGGCTACCAGAAACTCCAGCAGGAACTCGACGGCACCTGCCACGGGTAGCCGCGCCTGCACGCGCATCCAGAAGCCTCCGGCTGCCAGGGCGCCGGGGGCTTTTTTCGTTCGGAGGGCGGCTATCTTGTGCCACTGCCAACCGCCCCCTTGCCATGACGCGCCTCGTTCTCGCCCTTGCCTGCCTCGCGCTGCCCGCCTGCAACGCGCCCGCCCAGCCCGCCCCCGCGCCGCGCCCCGCAGCAGCCCAGGCGCCCGTTTTCAGCCCGACGCTGGCCGGGCAGGTGGATTCACTTGTCCAGGCCGCCATTGCGGCGCGGGCGTTTCCGGGCGCCGCCGTCGCCATCGGCGTCGGAGACCAGGTCGCGCTGCTCAGGGGCTACGGCCACTTTACCTACGAGGCGGGCGCGCCGCCCGTCACGCCGCAGAGCCTGTTCGACCTCGCCTCGCTCACCAAAGTCGTCGCCACTACGACGGCCACGATGATTCTCTACGACCGGGGCCAGATTGCCCTCGACGCGCCGCTGGCGCGCTACCTGCCCGAACTGGCCCGGCACGGCAAGGGCGCCATTACGGTGCAGCAGGTGCTGACGCACAGCGCCGGCCTGCGCCCCTTTATCCCGTTTCCCCTGCGCGGCATCACGACGCGGCAGGGCGTGCTCGACGCCATTTTCGCCGACTCGCTGGTGTACGCGCCCGGCACGGACACGCGGTATTCGGACTTCGGCCCCATCCTGCTCGGCCTCGCCATCGAGCGCATCACGGGCGAGGGGCTGGGCAGTTTCGTGCAGCGCGAGGTGTTCGCGCCCCTCGGTATGACGCGCACGGGCTTCCGCCCGGCGGGCGTCGGCTCCGACCCCGCCGTCGTGCCCACCGAGGTGGACACGCTTTTCCGCCACCGACTGGTGCAGGGCGAGGTGCACGACGAGACGGCGTTTATCCTGGGCGGCACGGCGGGGCACGCGGGCCTGTTCTCGACGGCGGAAGACCTGGCGCGCTTTGCCGCGTTTCTCGTCGCCGAGGGGCGCGCGGGCGAAAGGCAACTCGTCCAGCCTGAAACCGTCCGGCTGTTCACGCGCCGCGCCGACGCCGGGGGCAGCACCCGCGCCATCGGGTGGGACACGCGCTCGGACACGGGCTACTCGTCCGCCGGCACGCTGTTTGGCCCGCGATCCTTCGGGCACACGGGCTTCACGGGCACGTCGCTGTGGATAGACCCCGACCGGGGGCTGTTCGTGATCCTGCTCACCAACCGCGTCTATCCCACCCGCGACAACGGACGCCTGGCGCCCGTGCGCGCCGACCTGGCCGACGTGGCGTACCGCGCCCTGCGCTGACGGCGCGCGCCGAAACCGCCGCGCGCCGCCGTCATTCCTGCGCCGTCTAACGCGAACCCCTGCCATGCCCACCTACGTGTACCGCCGCGAAGACGGCTCGACGTTCGAGATCGAACAGCCCATCACCGCCGACGCCCTCGAAACGTGCCCGACGACGGGGCAGCCCGTGCGCCGCGTCATCAGCGGGCAGGCCGGCCTCATCTTCAAAGGCGACGGCTTCTACCTGACGGATTATGCCCGCAAGGGCAAAAAGGACCCGGCGGAAAAGGCCGGCACGGCTTCCGCGAAAAAGGACGCGCCTGCCGCCGACGCCCCGGCGCCTGCCGCCAAAAAGGACTGATGCGCGGCGGGCGGGCGCTGCTGGTGCTCGCGGCACTGCTCGCGGGCGCGCGGGGTGCCCTGGCGCAGCCCGAGGTGGTGCCCGCCGAGCACGCCATCTACGACTTCCTGCTCCAGCAGCGCGTGGCGGGGCACCTGCCCTTTTACCGCCACGAGCACCGACCCCAGGGCCGCGCCGACATCCGGCAGGCGCTCGACTCGCTGGACGCGCGGGCGGACGATCTCGGCGGCGCGGCACGGCGCTGGCTCGCCCTCTACCGGCAGGAGTTTTTCGAGCCCGAGGGCGCCCGCGAGACGGTTTTCGGCGAAGGCACCTTCCGCCTGCCGCACCGCCCCGAAACGGAGAAATACTTCTACTTCCACCAGGGCGCCGACTGGCGGCTGGCGTGGGAGGTGACGGGCCGGCTGGGCGCCCGCATCGCGCGCGACAGCGCCGACCTGGCGGGCGGCTCCATCTCGGGCGAAACCGTCGTCGAGGGCAACTACCGCGGGCGCGTCGGCTTTTACACGCGCCTGTTCAACGGCGCGATCTTCAGCGGGCAGCCGCGCGTGCTCCAGCGCGACCCCGACCTGCGCCCGCTCTACTACCCGCAGGTGCAGCCCGACGACGGGCAGTTCGACCAGTCGTCGGCGTCGGTGCGCGTGGCGGGCGGGCCGTGGTTTGCCGAAGTCGCCCAGCAGCGCCTGCGCGTGGGCGCGGGCTACGGCGACGGACTGGTGCTCTCGGGCGACGCCGACTATTTCCCCTCTGTGCAGGTGGGCGTCCGCACCCCGACGGTGGATTACACCGCCCTCCACGGCGCGCTGGGCGCGCTGCCGCACGCCTTTACCGATGAGGATCGGCCCGACGAGGGCGGCATCCTGGGCGGCGCCGAGCGCTATTTCGCCCTCCACCGGCTGGCCGTCTATCCCACGCCCGCGCTCATGCTGGCCTTTACCGAGGCCATCGTGTACGCCAACCGCGGCCCCGAGCTGACGTACCTCGTGCCCGTCAACCCCTTCAAAACCGCCGAGCACACGGAGCGCGACCAGGACAACCCGCTGTTCACCCTCGAAGTCCTCGCCCGCCCGCTGCGCGGCGCCGAGGTATATGGGACGGTTCTGGTGGACGACGCCAACCTGGGGCTGCTGGGCAAAGGCTCGTACTCGAACAAGATGGCGTTTCAGGGCGGCGTGGCGTGGGCGGGCGGCCCGGCGATGCTGTTTGCCGAGTACACCCGCATAGACCCGTTCGTCTATACCCACCGCTTTTTCCGCGACGGCGCCTACTACAACAGCTTTACGCACTACGGCTTCAGCCTCGGCCACCCCATCGGCCCGAATGCCGACCAGCTGGCCGTAGGCGCGCGGGCGTGGCTGCCGGGCCGGCTGCACGCCGCCCTCACGGGCCGCTACAACCGCCGCGGCGAGGACTACGTGGCCGCCGACGGCACCCTCGTCACCGTGGGCGGCGACGTGAACAACGGGCGCCAGCCGCCTTTCGAGCAGCGCACCAAGCGGTTTCTGGGCGGCAGCCTGTTCCGGGGCGCGGGCGCCCGCGCCGAAGTCTCGTGGGAGCCGCTGCGCGACCTGGCGCTGTTCCGCGTGTGGGCCGACTACCAGCGGTGGGACCGCGACCCCGAC
>CBDUCD010000064.1:0-11142 GCA_965365535.1 uncultured Rhodothermales bacterium
GCGTGCAGGCGCTCGTGGTCGTCGTTGAGCAGGCGGCTGAGGGCGCGGGCGGCTTCGACGAGGGCGTCCTCGGCCTGGGATGGCGAGGGCTGGGCCGCCCCCAGCCCCCGGAGCGCGGCGACGAGGAGTTCGTCCACGGGCACGAGGGGGTCGGGGTTGCGGGCAAGCGTGCGCAGAAAGTCGTAGGGCGCCGCCAGGCTGCGCACGACGCCGTTGTCGCACAGGCGCACAAAGCTGTGGAGCGGCGGCGGCTGGGGCGGCAGCGTCTGCCGGAGGGCGCCGTCGGCGCTGCGGGAGGCGAGCCACTGGCCCCGTCAGACCGTCACGATGAGGCCGGGCAGGTGCGGGCGCTCGCGGCGGATTTCGTCGTCGTCCATGCCGTAGGCGCGGATGCGGCGGCCCGGGTCGAGGCTGCCCATCTCGACGTGGCTGACGAGGCCGTAGAGCGTCGGGCCGGCGGGGTGCGCCACCTCCACCCACGCGCCAAAGTCGGGCAGCGCGGCGCCCTCGTACACCTCGGCCTCGAACTGGCGCGTGGACGAGGCGACGATCTCGGCGAAAGGAGGCATGGGGTTGGTCGGGTTTGTCTGGTTGGTCGGGTTGGTTATCCATCAGCAACCCAACCCTCGACAAACTAACCACGAGCCCCTCTACACCGCCAGGCCGGCCAGCGTGGGGTGCGCCACGGCTTCGTCGCTTTCGATGAGGCCGTCGCGCAGGCGCACGATGCGGCGGGCGTGCCGGGCAATGTCCTCCTCGTGCGTGACGACGAGCAGGGTGTTGCCGCGCCGGTAAAGCTGCTCGAAAAGGAGCAGGATTTCCTCGCTCGTGCGCGAGTCGAGGTTGCCCGTCGGCTCGTCGGCCAAAAGGATGGCGGGCTGGTTGACGAGGGCGCGGGCCACGGCCACACGCTGCCGCTGCCCGCCCGAGAGTTCGTTGGGCTTGTGGTCCATGCGGTCGCCCAGCCCGACGGACTGGAGCGCGGCGGCGGCGCGCTGCCGGCGGTCGCGGCGCGGGATGCCGCCGTAGATGAGGGGCAGCTCCACGTTTTGCAGGCAGTTGACGCGCGGCAACAGGTTGAACGTCTGGAAAACGAAGCCGATGTCCTTGTTGCGCACCTGCGCGAGCGCGTCGTCGTCCATGTGGCTCACGTCTTTGCCGTTGAGCACGTACTGGCCGCCCGTGGGCGTGTCGAGGCAGCCGAGGATGTTCATGAGCGTGCTTTTGCCCGAGCCGCTCGGCCCCATGATGGCGAGGTACTCGCCCGCCCGCACGTCCATGTCCACGCCCGCGAGGGCGCGCACGGTCTGCTCGCCCATGCGGTACGTTTTCTCGACGGCGTGGAGGTGCAGCAAGACGGGCAGGGCTTCCATGAGGCACAGAGTTGGGACGCGGAACGGAGAAGGGCGGCGCGGCGGGAAAGCCCGCGCCCCCGTCGCTAAAAGCCTTCGCCCTGGTCGTTGCTGGCCGTGGCAGCGCGGCGGCGGGAGGCGTCGGGGTCTTCCTTGCGGATGGCATCGCCGGGCTTGAGCGTCCGGCTGACGGCGCTGTACGGCCCGGCGACGACTTCGGCGCCCGGCTGCACGCCGCGCCTGACTTCGATGTGCGTGTTGTCGGCGATGCCGGTTTCGACCTCCACCATGTCGGCCTTGCCGTCGTGGTTGACGAAGACCACCTTGCGCAGATCCTCCGTCGTGGGGATGGCGGCGCGGGCGGCCTCGTCTTTCGTCGTGTCGGCGCGGATCTTGTTCAAATCGCGGACGGTGACGGCGGCGATGGGGATGGCGACGGCGTTCTGGACGGTCTGCGTGAAGATGTCCACCGTCCCGCTCATGCCCGGGCGCAGCCGCACGGCGGGCTGCGGGCCGCTCGGCACCTCGGCACTTACGACGCCGCCCGCGGTGGACTGCGCCGCCGCGCCGCCCTCGACGCGCACCTTGACGGTGAAGTTGGTGACCTGGTCCGTCCCGCCCGTCGCACTCGTGCGCGCCGACGAGGCGATTTCGGTGACGGTTCCGCGAAAGCGCTGGTCGGGGTAGGCGTCCACCTCGACCAGCGACGAGTCGCCCACGCCCACGTTGACGATGTCGTTTTCGTTCACCTCGACTTCGAGTTCCATCATCTCCAGCTTGGCAATGCGCATCATGTCGGTGCCCTGCATCTGGCTGGTGCCCAGCACGCGCTCGCCGAGTTCGACGTTGAGCTGGGAAACCGTCCCGCTCATGGGCGCCACGATGGTGGCTTTGCCCAGCTGCTCGCCCGCCTCGCGCAGCCGCGCCTCGGCGCTGCGCACGGCAAACTGGGCGCCTTCGAGCTGGGCCTGGGCAATGGCGAGCTGGCTTTCGGCGGTCTGGTATTCCGCCGCCGCAATGACGCCCCTGTCGAAAAGGTCTTTGCTGCGGTCGTAGTCCTGCTGGGCGCTGGCGAGGCTGGCGCGGCTCTGGCTGAGGCTGGCCTGCGATTGCAGCAGGCCCGCCCGAAGCTGCTCCACCTGGGCCTGGTACACGTCGGGCTTGATGCGCACGAGCACGTCGCCGGCCTGCACCTCGTCGCCCTCCTCGACGCGCAACTCGATGATTTCGCCCGAGATTTCGGGGCTGATGATGACCTCGGTTTCGGGCTGGATGCGCCCCGAGGCCGTCACCACCTGGGTAATGGCGCGCTGCTCGGCCGTCGCCATCTCGACCTCGATGCCTTTCTCGCCGCCCTTGAAGGTGCTTCCAATCACGACGGCCACGACGAGCAGCAGCGCGAGGCCCCCGATAAGCCACCAGATGAGGCGTGACGATGATTTCTGCTGTTCCATGCTGCAAAAGGAGGGATGAGAGAAAGGGCAGACCCTTTAGTTGAACGAGATGGCGTTGGGGTCGAGCACGCCCAGGTAGTACTGGATGAGTTGCTCCTGGAAGAAAAAGCTGTACTGCGCCTGCACCAGGCTGCTCTGCGCCTCCGTCAGCGCCGTCTGCGCCTGCGTCACTTCGAGCAGGGTGCCCGCGCCGGCCTCGTAGCGCTGCTGGGCCGCGCTCAGCGCCTGCCGCGCGCTTTCGACCTGCACGCCCGCCACCTCGACCTGCTTCTGGTACGAGAGGTAGTCGAGGTAGGCCTGCCGCACCTGCGTAGCCACGCCCTGCCGCAAGTCCTGGAGCGATAGCTGCTCGCTGGCCGTCTGAAGCTGCGCCCGCTGGATGGCGCTGCGCGCGCTGAAAGCATCGAAAAGCGGGAACGACAGCGAAAACGACACGCTGCCGCCGCGCCGCTGGTCGAACTGATCCATGAGCGAGACGGTGCGGATGCCGTTGGGCGTGGGCACCTGGAAGGCACTCGTCCACGCCGTGCCGTAGCGGGCGCTCACGTCGAACTGGGGCAGGCGGCGGGCCCGCGCCACGCGCTCGCCCTGCTCGGCAGCGCGGATGCTGGCCTGCTGCGCCCGCACGTCGGGCCGCTTGTCGAGGGCCTCGCGCAGCAGCCGGTCGAGGTCGTAGCGCTTGGCCTCCAGGTCGTCATCGTCCAGCGAAGGCAGCTCGGGGATGACGAAGTCGTAGCGCCCGAAGGGGTCGAGCTGGAGAATCTGGATGAGTTGGGCGTCGGCCACCTGGGCGTCGCGCTGGGCGTTGAGCAGGTTGAGTTCGGCCTGCGCCACCTGCGCCTGCTGCTGGTAGCGGTCGGACTCGGGGCGGCTGCCCGCCGCGATGAGGTCGAGCACGCGCCGGAGCTGGGCGCGCTGATCGGCCAGCGTCGTGTCGAGCACGCGCACCTGCTCCTGCCGCGCCAGCACCGTCAGGTAGCCCGTCGCCACGTCGAAGACGACGCTCTGCTCGTCGCGGTCGCGCAGCAGGCGGCTGGCCCGGAGCGCCGCCCGCGCCTGCTCCACGCCCGCCACGTCGGCAAAGCCGTTGAACAGGTTGACCCGCGCCGACGCGCCGAAGTCGAGCGACTCGTTGGTCTGGTCCACGACGCGGTTTTCGACGAGGCTGCGCCCGTACGACTGCCCCGTGCCGGCGGAAAAGGCGAGCGTGGGCAGAAAGGCGTTTTTCTGGCTGCTGAGGCCCGTCCGCTGCTGGGCGACGGTGTTTTCCGCGCGGCGCAGCGTCAGGTTCTGGCGAAGGCCAAGCTGGAGGGCCTGCTCGAGCGTGATGGTCTGGACGGGGCCGGCCAGCGTGTCGCCCGGCGTCTGGGCGCGGAGGGGCAACGCGAGGGCGCAGCCCATCAGCAAAAGCGAGAAAAAGCGCATGGTGGAAGGCAGCGGTGGAACGGCGGCAGGCGTGCAGTCCCCATTCCGCCCTCTCCTGAGAAGCCCGACGCTGGGGGTGGTGCGGCGCGCTGTACGCGGAGGGGCAGGGCGTGTTACAAAAAGGCGCACTTTTGCAGCGTGCCCGGACGCCCGGCGGCGGCGCCCGCCGCGACCCCGCAGGGCGGAGGGGGTGGGATTCGAACCCACGGTGCCTTGCGGCACGGCGGTTTTCAAGACCGCTGCATTCAACCGCTCTGCCACCCCTCCCTGCCCCGAAACTAACGATTTCTGCCTGCCCGCTGCCATCCGTCTGCTCGCGCCAGGGGTGCCCCCGCCCGGCGGCTCGTGAAAGCGGCGTAATGCCCGGCCCCGTTGCCCGTCGCCCGCCCCGATAACGGAAACCAGGAAAGGTTTCTGGACATACAGGCGCCATGTTTTGCATTCCGCGCCATACTGCCCCGCTGCTGCCCTTCCGGCAGCGCCCGTGTGCGTGGCGCGCGTGGATGGCGTTTCTGACGCCGCTCGAACGGCAGGCAGCCTCCTGCTGAGGCCCGGATCGCCGGGCCGTCGTGCCCTTTTTCCCTCTGCCTGCGCCCGGCTCCGCGCTGCGGCCTGCTGCTCTGTCGCCATGCAAAACCCGTCCCCCCTTCCGTCTTTTCTGCCCTCGGCCCTCGTGCGTTTCGTGCGCCTGGAGGCGTTTGCCGGGCTGCTGCTCATGGCCTGCGCCCTGGTCGCGCTCGTGTGGGCCAACTCGCCGTTTGCCCCAGCCTACGCCCACCTGTGGGGGCAGTACCTGACCGTCGGACTCGAAGGCGCGGCCATCTCGAAGCCCCTCTTGCTCTGGATCAACGACGGGCTGATGGCGCTGTTTTTCTTTCTCGTCGGCCTCGAAATCAAGCGCGAGGTGCTCGTGGGCGAGTTGCGGGTGCCGCGCCGGGCGGCCCTCGCCCTCGCGGGCGCCGTGGGCGGCATGGCGGTGCCGGCGCTGCTGTACGTGCTTGTCGCGGCGGGCACGCCGGCTGCTGCGGGCTGGGGCATTCCGATGGCGACCGACATCGCGTTTGCCCTGGGCGTGCTGGCGCTGCTGGGGTCGCGGGCGCCGCTCGCGCTCAAAGTATTCCTGACGGCCCTCGCCATCGTGGACGACCTGGGGGCCGTGCTCGTCATCGCGTTTTTCTACACGGCGGAGCTTTCGCTCGGGGCGCTGGGCGTGGGGCTGGCGGCGCTTGCGCTGCTGTGGGTGCTGAGCCGGATGGGCGTCCGGCGCGTGGCCGTGTTCGTGGTGCTGGGCATCGTGGTGTGGGTGGCGTTTCTCAAGTCGGGCGTGCACGCCACCATCGCGGGCGTGCTGGTGGCCCTCACCGTGCCCGCGCGTTCCGCTGGGGCGGGGCCGAGTCTGCTCGAAAGGATGGAGCACGCCCTGCACCCCTACATCGCCTATTTCGTGCTGCCCGTTTTCGCGCTCGCTAACGCGGGCGTGGCGCTGGGCGGCGGCGCGAGCCTGGGCAGTTCGGTCGCCCTCGGCGTGCTGGCGGGCCTCGTCATCGGCAAGCCCATCGGCGTGCTGGGCATGGCGTGGCTGGCCACGCGGCTGGGGCTGGCGGAGCTGCCGGCGGGCCTGTCGTGGCGCCACCTCGCGGGCGTGTCCCTGTTGACGGGCGTGGGCTTCACGATGTCCATTTTCATCGCCGGGCTGGCCTTCGACAGCGCCTTTCTGCTCGACAGCGCCAAGGTGGGCATCATGGCCGCGTCGGCGCTGATGGGCGTGGCGGGCTACGTGGTGCTGCGTGCCACGCGGGTGCCCGCACCCCAAACGTAACGAAACGCGTCAGGCGGCGCGGCGCGAAATCTCCGGCCCGGCAGCCGGGTATGCCCGCCCGTCCCACTCCTTAAACCTGCCCCTTTCCATGAGCGACGCGACCCCGACCCCCACGTCCAAAAAACTCGACGAACTCTACGAACTCATCGGCGAGATGGAAATCGCCATGATGACGACGCGGCGCGCCGACGGCCTGCTCGTCACCCGCCCGATGGCCACGCAGCAGCGCCAGCCTTTTGCCGACCTGTGGTTCGTGACCTCTATTGAAACGCACAAGGTGGACGAACTCGCCGGCGACCCGCACGTGAGCCTGGGCTACTACAACCCCAAGACGAGCGAGTGGGTGTCGGTCAGCGGCACGGCCCGGCTGTCGCAGGACCGGGCCAAGATCCACGAACTCTACCAGCCCGACTGGCGCGCCTGGTTTGGCGACGAGGGCGGCAACCGCGACGGCGGCCCCGACGACCCGCGCCTGGCCCTCGTCCTCGTCGAGGCGCAGACGGCGCACTACATGAAAAGCAAGCACTCGCGCCCCGTCGCCCTTTTCGAGGTCGTGAAGGGCATGGTGACGGGCGAGCAGCCCGACATCGGGCGCGAGGAGCGGCTCGCGGGCGGCGAACTCGACGGCTGACCCATGCCGCATCCCCCGCCCGACCCCGCCGGCCCCGGCCAGGAATCCGTGTGGAGCTATCCGCGCCCGCCGCGCCTCGAAAAGGTGGCGCGGCGGCTGCGCGTCGAGCACGGCGGCCAGACCGTTGCCGATACCACGAACGGCCTGCGCGTTCTCGAGACCAGTCATCCGCCCGTGTACTACTTCCCGCCCGGCGACGTGCGGGCCGCGTTTCTCGTGCCCACGCCCGAGGGTTCGTTCTGCGAGTTCAAGGGCCGCGCCCTCTACTGGGACGTGCTCGTGGACGGCGCCCGCGCCCGCCACGCCGCGTGGAGCTACCCGCACCCGACAGGCGTTTTCGCGCCGCTCGCAGACCACGTCGCCTTTTACGCGGGCCGCGTGGACGCCTGCTTCGTGGACGGCGAGCGCGTCGTGCCGCAGCCCGGCGACTTTTACGGCGGGTGGGTGACGGCGGACGTGGTGGGGCCGTTCAAAGGCGTGCCGGGCTCGTGGGGATGGTAGGCGCGGCGATGGGAGGCGCGGCGGCGTCGTAGCTTGGCGGCATCTTTTTTCACCCCGCCTGCCATGCGCCGCCTGCTCTGCCTGCTGCTGCTCTGCTGCGTCTCCCCCGCCCGCGCGCAGACGCCGTCCATTGCCGAGAAAACGGCGGGGATGACAACTCTCGACGGCTTTTTCCCGCTCTACTACGACGCGGCGGCGGGGCTGCTCTACCTGGAAATCCCACGCCTGGACGAGGACTTCCTGTACCAGATTTCACTTCCCGCCGGGCTGGGATCGAACGACGTGGGGCTCGACCGGGGGCAGCTCGGCAGCACGTACGTCGTCCACTTCGAGCGCGTGGGGCCGCGCGTGGTGCTGGTGGCGCCCAACCTGGGCTACCGCGCCTCGTCGCCCAGCGAGGCCGAGCGGCAGTCCGTGCGCGACGCCTTTGCCCCCGCAATCCTGTGGGGCTTTGCCGTTGCCGCCGAAACCGACGGGCGGGTGCTGGTGGACGCGACGCCGTTCGTGGTGCGCGACGCCCACGGCGTGGCTGCCGCGCTGCGCCGGGCGGGGCAGGGCGCGTTCCGCGTCGAGGGCAGCCGCAGCCTGCTCGCGCCCGACGCGCTGCGCGCCTTTCCCGACAACACGGAGATGGAGGCCCGCCTGACGTTCGTGTCCGACGAGCCGGGCGCACTTGTGCGCAGCGTCGCCGCCGACGCGCAGAGCGTGACGCTGCGCGTGCGCCACTCGTTTGTGCGCCTGCCCGACGGCGGCTACACGCCGCGCGCCTTCAGCCCCAACGCGGGCTTTTTCAGCGAGCAGTGGCAGGATTACAGCGCGCCCATCGGCAGCGACCTGACGCAGCGGTTTCTGGCCCGCCACCGGCTGCGCTGCGGCGGCCCGCGCGGCGCCGACGGGCTGTGCGCGCCCGCCAAACCCATCGTCTATTACCTCGACGCGGGCACGCCCGAGCCCGTGCGCGGCGCCCTGCTCGACGGCGCCCGCTGGTGGAACGCGGCGTTCACCGCTGCCGGCTACCGCGATGCTTTCCGCGTCGAAGTGCTGCCCGAGGGGGCCGATCCGCTCGACGCGCGCTACAACGTCATCCAGTGGGTGCACCGCTCGACGCGCGGCTGGAGCTACGGCGCCACCATTACCGACCCGCGCACGGGCGAGATCATCAAAGGCCACGTGTCGCTGGGGTCGCTGCGCGTGCGGCAGGACTACCTGATTGCCGAGGCGCTGCTGGCGCCGTACGCCGGTGCCAACGGCGACGGGCTGCCCCCCGAGCGCGACCCGATGCTGGCGATGGCCCTGGCGCGCATCCGGCAACTGGCCGCGCACGAGGTGGGGCACACCCTCGGACTGGCCCACAACTTCGCCGCGAGCCTGAATGGCCGGGCCTCCGTCATGGATTACCCCGCGCCCCTCGCCCGCCTCGCCCCGGACGGCAGCATCCGCCTCGACAGCGCGTATGCCGTCGGCATTGGCGCGTGGGACAGGGCGGCCATCCAGTACGGCTACACCGATTTCGGGATGGGCGCGGACGAAGGGCCTGCCCTCGACGCGATTCTCGCCGGCGCGCGCGACGCGGGGCTGCTCTACCTCAGCGACCGCGACAACGCCGCCGGGCTGGACGCCCGCGTCAGCCAGTGGGAAAACGGCCGCGACGTGCTTGCCAACCTGCGCGAGACGATGGCCGTGCGCCGCGCCGCCCTCGACCGCTTCGGCGAAAGCGTCATCCGCAACGGGCGCCCGCTCTCGACCGCCGAGGACGCCCTCGTGCCGCTCTACCTCTACCACCGCTACGCCGCCGGCGCCGCCGCCAAGCTGCTGGGCGGGCAGGAATACCAGTACGCCCTGCGCGGCGATGGCCGGCGGGGCGCCGCGCCCGTTTCCGCCGGCAGGCAGCGCGCCGCCCTCGCGGCCCTGCTCGAAACCCTCGCCCCCGACGCCCTCAGGCTACCGCCCTTTTTCCAGACCGTGCCGCCACCGCCCGCCGGCTACGGCGACACGCGCGAGTATTTCGGCGCCCGCACCGGCCTCGCCTTCGACCCGTACGCGCCCGCCGAGGCCGCCACGGCCCTCGTCCTCGACGAGCTCACGCGCCCCGACCGCGCCGCCCGGCTGGCGTACCAGGCCACGCTCGACCCCGCCCTGCCCGGCCTGGACGAGGTGTGGACGGCGGCGACGGATGCCTTCTGGCCGCGCCGCCCGCCCGCCGACGCCCAGCGCGCCTTTCTCGTGCAACTGGTGCAGGGCGCGTGGATCGAGCGCCTGATAGCGGTGGCCGGGCAACCCGACGTGGCGCCCGCCGTGCGCGCCCAGGCCCACGCCACGCTGGGCGCCATTGCCAGCAGCCGGCTCGGGGGCGGGGACGCGCACAGCGTTTACTACCGGCAGCGCATCCGGGCTTTTCTGGAGCGGCCGTTTGGCGAGATGCCCGCTGTGCCGGGCGTAGCCGTACCGCCCGGACCGCCCATCGGCGGCTGGTGAAACGGCGTCAGCGGGCGCCGGGCCGGTGCTCGAGCTGGCAGTCGCGGTAGGCGATCTGCTGGTCGTAGTGGAGCGTAAAGGTGCGGCTGCGCTTGCGCACGATCATCGAACCCGACACGCGGCGCGCCGTGGGCAGGTCGAGGCCCGCGCGCCGGTCGTACTCGGTTTCGACGACGAGGGGCGGGTCTTCGGGCAGATGGCGCGTCAGCAGGCGGCTGCGCACGAGTCGGTCGGCGCGCGGCGCCAGCCACAGCGTCAGCCCCTCGACAGGCCCTCCGCCCGTGCCCGCGAAGTCGAAGCGGCGCGCGTCGGGGGCGAGCGAGTCCGGGTGCGCGGCCTCGACGGGCCGCAGCGCGTCGAAAAGGCGCGGCAGCAGCAGCAGCGCGTCGGAGGGCGGGGGCGCGGGCGGCCCCTCGCCCCGGCGGCGCTCGCGGCGTCCGTGCTGCATGAAACGCAGCATCCGGTGCCACTGGTCGGGCGGAACGGCGCGCCCGTTCATCTCGGCCCGGCGAACCGTGCGCTGCGGCATCCAGTCGCCCGACGGTGCCCGCAGCCCGGCCACGGTCACGATTTCGCGGCTGCCGCTGGGGCCTTCCACCCGCCGCCGGCTTTCCTCGACGCACGTCAGGGCATCCACGCGCGCCAGCGCCGCCTGCTGACGCGCCTGCCACCGCGCCACCGCGGGCGGCACGCCCTGCGCCCCGGCAGGCACAGCCCCGGCGAGGGTGAATAGCAGCAGCAAAACGGCGCGGACGGGCATGGGAAAAAGGGGTGGACGGAGAGGGCCAACGCGGCGGCAGGGCGGCGGATGTCACGGATGTGTGGACAAACGGCCCCGAATGGCACACCGCGCCGCCCTGGCAGCCTGCGAAGGTATATTCCCCGAGCCCTTTTCCGGCCCCCCATGCCTACCGCCCACCTTCTCGTCGTCGAAGACGACGCCGACTTGCAGGCCCTCGTGGCCGGGCGCCTGCGCGAAAACGACTACAGCGTCGAGACGGCCTCGACCGGCCCCGAAGCCCTCGCAAAAGCCGAAGCCACGCCGCCCGACCTCGTCATCCTCGACGTGATGCTGCCCGAACTCGACGGCATCGAGGTGTGCCGGCGGCTGCGGGCGCGCCTGCCGCTCGTGTACATCCTCATGCTCACGGCCCGCGCCGACGAACTCGACCGCGTCGTCGGCCTCGAAGTGGGCGCCGACGACTACGTGACGAAGCCCTTCAGCCTCCAGGAACTCGTCGCCCGCGTCCGCGCCGCGCTGCGCCGCCTGCGCGCGACGGACGCCGCCGCCACGAACGGCGACGAGGCGCCCATCCACGCCGGCGACCTCGTCATTGACCCCGTGCGCCGCGAAGTCACGCGCGGCGGGCAGCCCGTCCACCTCACGGTGCGCGAGTTCGACCTGCTCTACTACCTCGCCCGCCACCCCGACCGCCCGTTTACGCGCCTGCAACTGCTCGAAAACGTCTGGCAGATCCGCTACGA
>CBDUCD010000065.1:0-11088 GCA_965365535.1 uncultured Rhodothermales bacterium
GCGGCGCTGGCCGAGGTGGCCGGCAAGGCCGCCGCGCGCCGCATCCGGCAGCACTTCGACGGGGCGCCGCCGCCCGCCGAGGCGTAGCGCGCCGGGCGGCAGGCCGCTGCCCCTTCGGAGTACCCGCTTGCCCGACGCTTTTCACGCCCACCGCAGCAGGGCGGCGCCGTGGCCTTGCTTGTCTCACCACCGCTCCATAGCTTGCGGGCAAAGCCGACTCTATCCTCATGGCACGCCTGCTCTTCATTTTTGTCCTCTGTGCTGCTGCCGCCTGCGACAGCGCGGCACCCGAGGCGCCCCGCCCCATCCTTACCCACGAAATCAGCACAAAGGCGCTCCCCGATACGACCATCGGCATCGATGCGGCGCCTGTCGTGGTAAACCTCCACCGCGTGTTTACCCACACAGACGGGCTGGCGCTCACCTTTGGCGCGCCGGGCCTCGCGGGGGGCAGCGTGCGCGTCGAGATGCACGATTCGCTCGTGACCATCACCCCGGCGCTGCATGGCTTAACCACGTTGCAGTTCTCGGCCTCAGCCCTCGACGGCGCCACCGCGCAGGTCGCGTTGCAGGTGCATGTAGTAGTGCCTGACCGCATCGAAATCACCGGCTCGCCTGCGCCGGAGGGCACGCTCACGGCCCGCGCCGGGCAGCCGGTGCCTGTCGCCCGGTACTTCCATCAACTCGACGGGCGCCCGCTCCATTTCGAAGCCCGTGTCACAGGCAGTCCGTCGCTCAAAGCCTCCATCGTCGGGGACAGCGCGGTGGTCGTCTATGGCGTACACAATGCGCAGGGGCAGGTGACAGTGGTGGCCGTAGATCGCGGCTTCACGAAAGAAATTTCGTTCGGCGTCGTGGTAGATGATGGGAGGGGGCCCTCGTGCCCTGGGCCTGCTGCCGGGTGCAGGGACTACCTCCAGCTTCTCGACGGAGATCGGCTAAACTTTACGCTCGAAGACTCACGCACCAATGCAGGTTTAGGTGGCTATTACCATGCCGGCATTGTGGCCGACGCTGTGTGGAACGTTAGCTTAACCTCCTCTAACTCGACTGCAAAGACATACCTTGTGACTGAAACAGCATCGGGTTCATTTAACGAGAGTGGCAATAGTATTCCCACAATCAGCATTGACACCTCCTGGGTAAAGGTTTTCTCTCTCATCGTTACGGGTGAAGGAAATCTCTACTTCACCAACTACCACACTTCCTTTCCGCCTCTACCGATTTTCTATCCCTTATCTACCGGGCCGACGGTGGAGTTCAAGCTGGACGAGCCCTCGAACCGGGGCAATGGTGACTTCTACCGGGCCACCCTCGACGCGCAGCGGGGCCTGCTGATGTTGCGGCATAGCTTCTCGACGGGTGGTGCGGGGCATACCGACTCGAGGGTCTTTCAACTCGACCGGAAATAGGCGGGCCCCCCTTCACGCCCACCGCAGCAGGGCGGCGACGGGGCCGGCTTTGGAAACCCGGTGCCGGCGTTATTTTTCGGCCTCACCTGCCGCGCCGATGCCCCCCTCCTGCCCGCCCTCTTTTTGGCGCTCCCGGTGGGCCGTCGCCGCCGGAGCCGGGGTGCTGGTACTGGCTTACGGCGTTTTCGACCCGGCATCGTTTCCCTTTCCCCGCTGCCCCTTCCACACGCTGACGGGGCTGTGGTGCGCGGGCTGCGGCGGCCAGCGCGCCCTCCACGCCCTGCTCCACGCCGACGTGCCGGGGGCGCTGCGCTACAACGCGCTTTTCGTTGGGGCGCTGCCGCTTGCCCTCTGGGCAGGCAGGCGCCCCCCACCGCGCCCGACGGGCGGGTACCTGCGGTCGCGCTGGCTGTGGGCGCTCGTGGGCCTCACGGTGCTGTTCACCGTTGCCCGCAACGTGCCCGCCTTTGCCCTGCTGGCGCCGCCGGGCGGCTGAGGTTCAGGCGCCGCCGGCGACGGTGTTGAGCACGTCCACCGCCAGCCCGAGCCCCCACACCAGCCCCACGAGCAGGGCGACGAGGGCGGCGGCGAGGGCGCCAAACGTGGCCCAGACGGCTACGCGGCTCGCGCCCCGCGTGCGCCCCGGATTCTCGACAAAGCGTTCGAGCAGGGCGAGGTTGCGGCGGTTGGCCTTGAAGCCGAAGTCGAACAGGTCGCCGGCGAGGGGGACGACGCCCACGAGCGCGTCGAGGCCGACGTTGAGGGCCATGCGGAGCAGCACGGCGGCGCCCGCGCCCAGCCGGGCGGCGGCGTACATGGCGTAGATGGAGACGGCGCCGCCGAGGGCATCGCCCGCGCCGGGGGCGACGAGGCCGAGCACGCCGTCGAGGCCCACGCGGAAGCGCGTGCCGGGCACGCCCACCGCCTCGTCCATCCACCGCGCAATGTGGCGGAGCCGCGCCACGTGGTGCGCGTGCGGCAGCGGCGCTGAAGAACTGGAAGGTGCGGGCATGGGGGCGGAGGTTGGCGCACGCCCAACCGGGGCGGGCTGCCGTATGTTCAGCGCGCCTCACGCCGTCTCCATCTCGTTGCCATGCTGAACTACATCTGGGCGGGCCTCATCATTTTCAGCCTGCTGTTCGCCCTCGTCGCCGACACGCGCGACCTGAGCCGCGACACGTACCGCAACGGCCAGCCCGTGCCCGTGCAGGTGGATTTCGCCGACGGCTACCGCCCCGACGCCCGCCGGCTGGACGTAGTCGTGCGGCTCGACAGCGCCGCCCTCGCCCGCCACTACGGGCAGCCCCTCGCCCTCGACGCGTCGTACCCCGGCGTGCTCGTGCAGACGCGCGAGGGGCGGCAGCTCCGCTTTGCCGAGGGTGCCGACTTGCCCGAGCCCCTCGCCACCATCCGCACCGCGACCTCGAAGCGCGACAACGACCTGCGGGGCGCGCTCGCCCTCGACGCCGCGCCCGGCGACACCGCTGCCGCGGCAACCGTCGCCTTCGGGCGCGTGCGCTTTGTCAAGCTCCAGGCCATCGCGCAGGCCGCCCTCGACTTTGCCGAAACCGCCGTCACCATCGCCCTCGGCCTTATCGGCGTGATGGCCCTGTGGCTGGGACTGTTGCGCATCGCCGAAAAAAGTGGCCTCATCGGCAGCCTGGTGCGCGTCGTCTATCCCCTCATCCGCCCGCTTTTCCCCGGCGTCCCGCGCGACCACCCGGCGCTGGGCGTGATCGTGCTCAACCTGTCGGCCAACATGCTGGGGCTGGGCAACGCCGCCACGCCCCTGGGCATCAAGGCGATGGAGGAGTTGCAGACGCTCAACCCGGCCCCCGACACGGCCACGGACGACATGGTGATGCTGCTGGCGATGAACACGGCCAGCGTGCAGATCGTGCCGCCCGTGCTGCTCGTGGCCATCATGGGCTTGCAGATCAACCAGCTCTTTTTCTCGATCCTCATCGTGACGGTCTGCTCGCTCACGGTCGCCATCGTGACGGCAAAGCTGCTGGCGCGCACGCGCCGCTACCGCGCCACGGCGCCGGGCCGGCTGCCGCCCGCCGCGCCGCCTTCCGAACTGACCTGACCCTCTGCGCGGACGTGCCGCGGCACGTCCCTACCGGGCGCGATGAATTGCGCCCCTACCGTCACCGCCCCATGGAAACGTTCCGCAACCTGCTCGACCTCGTCTCGGTCTTCGTGCTGCCGCTGCTTATCGTCGGCTTTCCGCTTTACGGGCTGTACCGGCGCGTGCCCGTCTATGAGGAGTTCGTGACGGGCGCGAAGGAAGGCTTCACCATTGCCGTCAACATCATCCCGTACCTCGTCGCCATCCTGTTCGCCATCGGCATGTTCCGGGCGTCGGGGGCGATGGACTTTCTCGTCGAGGGGCTGCGCCCCGTGCTCGGACTCGTCGGCGTGCCGCCCGAGGTGCTGCCCATGATGATCGTGCGCCCGCTCACGGGCAGCGGCTCGGCGGCCATCGTGCTCGACATGATTGCCCGGTATGGCGAGGACTCGATCCTCGTCAAGATGGCCGCCACGATGTTCGGCTCGACCGAGACGACGTTCTACGTCATCGCCGTGTACTTCGGCGCCGTGGGCGTCAAAAAGACGCGCCACGCCGTGCCCGCGGGCATCATCGCGGACGTGGCGGCCATGCTGCTGGCGGTGTACGTGGTGCGCCTGCTGTTCGCGTGAACACAAAACCCCCGCCGGCCGAAACCAGCGGGGGCGCTTAGGGAACCGAGGGGCGCGGGGCCTCAGAGTTCGAGCACGGAGTTCTGCGAGAAAAACGGCGTGTCCACCGAGCCGTCGGCTTCGCTGTCGTTTTCCCAGCGGCTGCCATCAACGAGGTAGCGGAACTCGTAGCGGCCCGGCTTGAGCTGCACGTTCTTTTTCCACTCGCCCGACTTTTTGTCCTTCGTCATGGCGTGCTTGGACTCGTCCCAGTTGTTGAAGTCGCCCACGATGGCGACGCTGTCCTGGGCGGCGTCGGCGGGGAGGCTGAACGTGACGCTGACGTTCTTGGACTTTTCGCTGGTTTTGCGGCTGATCATCTCTGGTAGGGGTTTGGCGGCGGGGGTTGCTGCTAATTAAGGGTGCTGGCGTTAGCGGCGTGTTAATGACGCCCGGAGACGTGGTACGGTTCAAGTGAATTTTACGACCCTCCCGACTGTGCTGTGAATGCCGGGTAACATTACCGCGCCACCTGCTCGAGCCCTGCCCCGAGGGCGGCCAGTTGCAACGCGATGGCCGTTCCGAGGGCGACGGGTTCGAGGGGCCACGCGTCGAGGGGTTGGCGGTTTCCTTTTGCCAGCGCGGCGCGGATTTCGGGGAGGGCACCGCGCAGGTCGCCGTAGGCCGTAGCGGCGCCGGGCGCGTCGCCGGGGCGGTGGGGCACGCGGAACAGGGGGATTTCGGTGACGAGCGAGAGGGGGTCGCCGCCCAGACTCCGAATCCATTCCATCGAGCTGTCGCGGAAGTGCGCGGCCTCGCCGGGCTGCCCGAGCGCGGTGAAATGCGCCCGCATGGCCGCGCCCTCGGGCGTCGTCGTGAAGCCGGGGGCGATGTAGAAAAAGCCTTTCTCGCCCTCGCGGTTGTGGTCGTGGAGGGGCAGCCCGTGCTGCCGAACCACACCGGCGAAAGCCTCGCGCAGCGCACGCGTGCGCCCCGCCCACTGCCGCTCGACGAGCAGGAGGGCGCCTTCCGAGAACGCCATGCCGTGCAGGCTCATGTGCAGCGCGAACGGCGCGTGCGGCGCCAGAAACTGCTGCACGGCCCTGTTCTCGGGCCGCAGGTCGGGAAAGCCGAACTCCAGGTCGCGCCCCGGCGCCTCGCGCTCGACGCCCGCGACAAACGCCGCCGCGTCGGGCCACCTTTCAATCCACGCCCGGTTGCGCGCCGCGCCGTCGGGGTTGGTGTGGGGGACGACGTAAAACGTGAACGCCGCCAGCAGCGCCCCGAACCGCCGGGGCGCGGCCAGCACGCCCTCGACAAACGCCGCGAGGGTTTCCGGCCCCACGGGCTCGTCGGCGTGGTTGCCGGCAATCAGGCTGACGGCGCGCGGCCCCTCTCCCACCCTGACGCCCGCGATGGGGCGCCCTTCTTCGCTCGTGCCAATCGTCTCAAAGCGCGCCACGCCGGGCGCGCGGGCGCAGGCGTCGCGCAGGCGGTCCTGCCGCTCCGCGTCCGGGTGGAAGCGCGGCGCCGCGGGCACGAGCGCCGCCAGGTCGAAGGCGTCAGGGTTCGGGGGCATCGCGTTCGAGGGCATCGCGGAGGGTGCGGGCCGTCTCGGCGCCAAAGGCCACGAGCACGATCCGGCTGAAAAGGGCCGCGTGCGCGCGCACCACGTCCACGGCGATGCGGGCAGCCCTCTCGTGCGGAAAGCCGTACACGCCGCACGAAATGGCAGGAAAGGCGATGGTGCGGACGCCGTTCTCGGCGGCCAGCTGCAGGCTGCTCCGGTACGCCGACGCCAGCTGCTCAGCTTCGCCCTGATGGCCGCCGTGCCAGACCGGCCCGACGGTGTGGATGACGTAGCGCGCCGGCAGCCCGAAGCCCGGCGTGATGCGCGCCTCGCCGGTCGGGCAGCGCCGCCCCCGCGCGTCGGCGGGCAGGGCGCGGCACGCTTCGACGAGGGCCGGCCCCGCCGCCCGGTGGATGGCGCCGTCCACCCCGCCGCCGCCCAGCAGGGACGGGTTGGCGGCGTTGACGACGCAGTCCACGTCGAGGCGGGTGATGTCGCCCTGCCAGACTTCGATGGCGCCGGTGCTCATCGCTTGTCGAGGGTTTTGACGGCGCGCACCATCGAGTCGTCCACGTCGCCCACGATGTCGAAGCCGAGTTTGCGCGAGACGCGCTGCATGGCGGCGTTTTCGCGCAGCACGTCGGCCACGAGGCGGTCGAGCCCTTCGGCCTCGCCGACCTCGACCAGTCGTTTGAGCAGCTCGGTGCCCAGCCCCTGCCGCTGGAACTTGTCCGACACGAGCATCGCGTACTCGCCGTCGTTCGTGCCGAACATCTTGTTGAGGCGCCCGACGCCCGCGATCTGCGGCTGGCCGTCGGCGCCCGTGACCTCGGCCACGAGGGCGATTTCGCGGTCGTAGTCGTTAAAGGCGATGCGGGCCAGGCGCTCGTGGGCCGTGCGCTGCGACAGCTTCATCACGCCGGCGTAGCGCAGGTACACGCTCTGCTCCGACAGGTCGTGGTGGAAGGCCACGAGCAGGGGTTCGTCCTCGGGGCGGATGGGGCGGATGGTGACGGCGCGCCCGTCGCGCATCGTCCACGCCCGCACAAACTGGCGCGGGTACGGGCGGATGGCGAGGCGCGGCACCGTTTTGAGGTCCACGTCCGGCTCGTGCAGCACCACGCGCGCGTCGAGGGCGAGCAGCCTTTCGGGCGAGGCCAGCAGGGGGTTGATGTCGAGTTCTTTGACGAGGGGCTGCTCGGCGACGAGCTGGGAAAAGCGCACGACGAGTCGTTCGAGGGCGTCCATGTCCACGGAGGCGCGGCCCCGCACGCCTTTCAGGGCTTCGTAGATGCGCGTCTGCTCCATCATGCGGCGCGCCAGCGTGGTGTTGAGCGGCGGCAGCCCCAGGGCGCGGTCGCGGTACACCTCGACCAGCGAGCCGCCCGAGCCGAACAGCACGACGGGCCCGAACTGCGGGTCGAGGCTGGAGCCGAGGATGAGTTCGAGGCCGTCGAGGCGGGCCATGGGCTGGACGGTCACGCCGTCGAAGGCGTCGAGCCGGCCCAATTTCTCCAGGCTGTCGTGGATGTCGTCAAAGGCGCGGCGCACCTCGTCGGCGGTTTTGAGGTTGAGCTTGACGCCGCCCACGTCCACCTTGTGGGTGATGGTGCGCGAGTCGAGCTTGACGACGACGGGAAAGCCCATCGCCTCGGCCTCGCGGGCGGCGTCGTCCGCCGTCTCGGCCCGCCGCGTGGCCGTCACGGGGATGCCGTAGGCGCTCAGCAGCGCTTTCGACTCGTGCTCGGTCAGCAGCGCCCGGCCCTCGGCGCGAATCCTTTCGAGCAAGTGGTGCGCCGCCTCGCGGTCGGGCTCGTCGCCCTCGGCCAGCGTGGGCGTCTCATAAATGCCTTTGAGGTTGTAGTTGTACTGCCACATGTAGTTGAACACGCGCGCCGCCGTGTCGGGGTAGCCAAAGGTGGGGATGCCCGCCCCGCTGAGAATGCGGTCGCCGGCCTCGACGCTCGCGCCGCCCATCCACGAGGCGAGGACGGGCTTGCCCGTGCTGTGGGCGTAGGGCTTGAGGCGCTCCGCCGTCTGCGTGGGGTCGGTCATGTCCTGGGGCGTGAGGATGACGAGCATCCCGTCGCTGTTCTCGTCGGCAGCGGCGATTTCGAGGGCGCGGGCGTAGCGCTCGGGGTCGGCATCGCCCAGCACATCTACGGGGTTGCCGTGGCTCCACGCCGAGGGCAGAAAGCCGTTGAAGCGCTCCAGCGCCGCGTCCGAGATGGGCGTCAGCTCGCCGCCGCCCTGCACGAGGGCGTCGGTTGCCAGCACGCCCGGCCCGCCGGCATTGGTGACGATGGTGAGGCGCTTGCCGCGCGGACGCGGCTGCTTGCCCAGCACCTCGGCCATGTAAAACAGGTCGGCGATAGCGTTCACGCGCAGCACGCCCGAGCGGCGGAAGGCGGCGTCGAGCACCTCGTCGGAGCCGGCCAGCGTGCCCGTGTGCGAGGCCGCCGCCTGCGCCGCCTGCGCCGTCCGCCCCGACTTGATGACGATGATGGGCTTGGTGAGGGCCACCTCGCGCGCCGCCGACAGAAACGAGCGGGCGTCGCCGATGGACTCCATGTAAACGACGATGCTTTCCGTGCGCGGGTCGTCGCCGAAGTAGTAGATCAGGTCGCCCCACGACACGTCGAGCATCGAGCCGACGGAGACGAAGGCCGAGAAGCCGACGTTTTCGCGCAGGCTCCAGTCGAGGATGCCCGTCAGCAGGGCGCCGCTCTGCGACAGGAACGCCACGCTGCCGGGCCGCGCCATCGCATTCGCAAACGTCGCGTTCAGCCCCGTGGGCGGGCGCATCACGCCCAGGCAGTTGGGGCCGACGAGTCGCATGTGGCCTTCGCGGGCGGCGGCCAGCACTTCGGCTTCAAGCTGGACGCCGGCCTCGCCCACCTCCTTGAAGCCCGCCGAAATGATGATGGCGCCTTTCGCGCCCATCGCCGCGCAGTCGCGCACGACGCCCGGAACGGTGGGTGCCGGCGTCACGATAATGGCCGTGTCAATGCTGTCGGGCACGTCTTTTACGCTCGGGTACGCCTTGATGCCCAGCACGCTCGACCGCTGCGGGTTGACGGGATAGACCGTGCCGCCAAACGGACTCGATATCAGGTTCCACAAAATGGTGCGCCCCACCGAACCGACGCGCTCGCTGGCGCCGATGACGGCCACGCGCTCGGGCTTGAAAAGGGCGTCGAGGCTTTCGCGGCTCGACGCGACGACGTCGTAGGAAGGGTCGGTGGGCGTGTTGTGCGGCATGGCGATGGTGCAGACGGGTTGGGAAACGTGCCGCTATGCACCATGCCCGCGCCCGGGGGGTTCACCGCCGGAAGCGCATCCTGCCCGATTTAACGCGGAATGCGGATTTGGGGAGTGCCGAGTGCCGAATGGAAGAGAAGGCCGTAGGGGCGCAATTCATTGCGCCCTGCTGCACGATGCGCCCCACGCGTCCGTGCCGTAGGGACGTGCCCCGCGCGTCCCGCGCCCCCCAATCGCACGGTTCACCGCGCCCTACCCTGCCGACGTGTAGTCGGGGCCGGCGACGACGGAAAGCGCGTCGGGGTACACCTCGAAGGCGATGGGCTCCTCGCCCAGCAACTCGCCGTCCACGTTGAAATAGAGGCCGGGCGTCGAGCGGATGGCGACTTCGCGGGCCAGGTAGCGGTCTATGAAAGGACTCGCCAGGTGCTCGCCCGCCAGAAAACGCGCCGCCAGCCCGGCCATCTCGAGCGCCGTGCCCGCCCGCACGACGATCACGTCCAGCAGGCCGTCGTCCACGCGGGCAAGCGGCGCCACGGTTTTGCCGCCCGCGACGGATCGCCCGTTCGCCACGAACAGGTTGTAGGCTTCGACCTGCTGCTCCTCGCCGTCGAGGCACAGGAACGTCTGGTACGCCTCCAGCTCGGGCAGCACGTTGATGGCGCCCAGCAGGTACGCCAGCGGCCCCCACTGCTTTTTGAAGTCCTGCGTGAGGGCCTCGCCCACCTCGCCCGAAAAGCCGCCCGCGGCCACGTTGACGCCAAAGCGCGCGCGCAGGCCCTGCCGCACCTTGAACACGTCGAGGGGCACGGTGCGCCCGGCCAGCAGCGTCTCGACGGCCTCCTCGCCGGCGTCGAGGGGCAGGCCCAGCGTGCGCGCCAGGTCGTTGCCCGTGCCGTAAGGCAGGATGCCCAGGGCGGGGCGCGGCGCGTCGAGCACCATCAAGCCGTTGACGACCTCGTTGACCGTGCCGTCGCCGCCCACGGCCACGACGGGGCTGAAGCCTTCGATGGCCGCCTGCCGCGCCAGCTGCTCGGCGTGCCCCTCGCCCTCGGTGTGCCAGCAGATGCCGCCCGCCGCCTCCAGCCGGGGCAGCACCGCCAGAAATCGCTCGAACGAGCCACTATTGGGGTTGACGATGCAGCAGGGGCGCATGAAGATTGATTTTGCGAATGGCGGATGACGAATGTAGAACGGCCCGTAGGGGCGCAATTCATTGCGCCCTGCCATGCGCGCCCTGCCCTCTCCCCCACCAATGACGAATGACGAATGACCAACCGCCAACCTCAAAACGGCCGCACACCCCGCGTGGCCGGGTCGTAAAACGGGTTCTCGGACGGCGTTTCCAGGCCCATCGCGATGCGGCTGTAGCGGACGTAGTTGGCCGCGTTCTGGCGCACCATCTCCACCTCCTCGTCTTTGAGCATCCGCACGACGCGCGCCGGACTGCCCACGACGAGCGAGCGCGGCGGCACGACCGTTCGCCCCGTCACGAGGGCGCGGGCGCCAATGAGGCAGTCCTCGCCGATGTCGCAGTGGTCGAGCAGGACCGCGCCCATGCCCACGAGGGCGCGCCCGCGCAGCGTGCAGCCGTGGACGATGGCGCCGTGGCCTATCGTCACGTCGTCGCCGATCCACGTGGGCGCCGTGCCGTGCGTGACGTGGACGACGGCGCCATCCTGCACGTTCGAGCGGTCGCCGACGTGGATCCAGTGCACGTCGCCGCGCAGCACGGCGCCGTACCAGACGCTCGCCTCGCGCCCCAGCATCACGTCGCCGATGACGGTGGCGTTGGGGGCGATGAAAACCGAGTCGTCGAACTGCGGGTGGCGGTCGAGATAGGGGCCGGTCATGTCGAGTGGGTTAGTTGGCTGGGTTGGTTGGGGGGTTGACAGACCTGCAACGAGCGAAGGGGTACCCAACTATCCCAGCAGGCTTTTGAGTTCGGCCAGCTTGAGGAGGGCCTGGATGGGCGTGAGCGTGTTGGGTTCGACGCCTTCGAGCGCGTCGCGCAGGCGTTCGAGGCGCGGGTCGGCAGGCGGGGCGGGCTGGAAAAGCGCCATCTGCACGTCGGGCACCGTGCCGGGCTGCGCGGCCCGCCGGACGCGCGCCGGGGCGCCGTCGCCGCCCGTCGCGGGCGCCTCGTCCTGCCCGGCGTCGCCC
>CBDUCD010000066.1:0-11062 GCA_965365535.1 uncultured Rhodothermales bacterium
CGTTGCCGAACTTTTCGAGACCATGCCCTACGGCCCCGCCCCCGAAGCCGACGCGCCCGCGCGCGACTGGCTGGCCCGCCACGACGCTCTTTTCGGCCATTACATAGCGGATCGCTGGACGGCGCCCACCGACCCCTTCGACGTCAGCAACCCCGCCGACGGCAGCGTGCTGGCCCGCGTGTCGCAGGGCAGCGCGGGGGACGTGGACGCCGCCGTCCGGGCGGCCCGCAAGGCGCAGCCCGCGTGGGAATCGCTGGGCGGCGCCGGGCGCGCCCGCCACCTTTACGCCCTCGCCCGCAGCGTGCAGCGCCACGCCCGGCTGTTCGCCGTGCTCGAATCGCTCGACAACGGCAAGCCCATCCGCGAGTCGCGCGACATTGACATCCCCCTCGTCGCCCGCCACTTTTACCACCACGCGGGCTGGGCCCAGCTGCTCGACGCCGAGTTTCCGGGCCACGTGGCGGCAGGCGTCGCCGGGCAGATCATCCCGTGGAATTTCCCCCTGCTGATGCTGGCGTGGAAGGTGGCGCCCGCCCTTGCCGCGGGCTGCACCGTCGTGCTCAAACCCGCCGAGTTCACGCCCCTGACGGCGCTGCTTTTTGCCGAAATCGCCGGCGAGGCGGGCCTGCCGCCAGGCGTCTTCAACGTCGTCACGGGCGACGGCGAGACGGGCCGCGCCCTTGTCGCCCATCCCGGCGTGGACAAGCTGGCCTTTACGGGCTCGACCGAGGTGGGCCGGGCCATCCGGCAGGCAACCGCCGGCTCGGGCAAAAAGCTGTCGCTCGAACTGGGCGGCAAAAGCCCCTTTGTCGTGTTCGAGGACGCCGACCTCGACAGCGTGGTCGAGGGCGTCGTGGATGCCATCTGGTTCAACGGCGGGCAGGTGTGCTGCGCCGGCTCGCGGCTGCTCGTGCAGGAAGGCGTGGCCGAAAAGCTGGACGCCAAGCTGCGCGCCCGCATGGAGACGCTGCGCATGGGCAGCCCGCTCGACAAGGCCGTGGACCTGGGCGCCCTCGTCGCGCCCGTCCAGCTCGAACGCATCCGCACCCTCGTGCAGGTGGGCGTCGAGGAGGGCGCCGCCATGTGGCAGCCCTCGTGGGCGTGCCCCGACGAAGGATGCTTCTATCCGCCGACGCTGTTCTCGAACGTGTCGCCCGCGTCGAGCGTGGCGCAGGTCGAGATTTTCGGCCCCGTCCTCGTGACGATGACGTTCCGCACGCCCGCCGAGGCCGTCGCCCTGGCCAACAACACCCCTTACGGGCTGGCGGCCAGTGTGTGGTCGGAAAACATCAACCTGGCCCTCGACATCGCGCCGCGCCTCAAAAGCGGCGTCGTGTGGATCAACGCCACGAACCTGTTCGACGCGGCGGCGGGCTTTGGCGGCTACCGCGAAAGCGGCTTCGGGCGCGAGGGCGGGCGCGAGGGCATGTACGAATACCTCGTGCCACGCTGGGAGAAAACGCGCGCCAAGGGCGATGGGGCGGCGCCCCGGCCCGAGCCGCCCGGCGGCGACGGCGCGGCCCCGGCGCCTGCTGCGGCCCCCGCCCTCGACCGGACGGCCAAGCTGTTCGTGGGCGGCAAGCAGGCCCGCCCCGACAGCGGCTACAGCCGCGCCATCCGGGGCGCCGACGGGCGCCGGCTCGGCGACGTGGGCGAGGGCAACCGCAAAGACCTCCGCAACGCCGTCGAGGCCGCCCACAAAGCGGGGGCGTGGGGACGGGCCACGGGCCACGCCCGCGCCCAGGTGCTGTACTACGTCGCCGAGAACCTGTCCGCCCGCGCCGACGAGTTTGCCCGGCGGCTGGACGCCATGACGGGCGGCGACGGCCGCGCCGAGGTCGAGGCGTCCATCCGGCGCCTGTTCACGTGGGCCGCGTGGGCCGACAAGTTCGACGGCGCCGTCCACAGCGTGCCCATCCGGGGCGTCGCCCTTGCCACCCACGAACCCGTCGGCGTCGTCGGCATCGCGTGCCCGGACGAGGCGCCCCTGCTGGCCTTCGTGTCGCTCGCCGGCGCCGCCCTGGCGATGGGCAACACGGTCGTGGCGATTCCGAGCGAGGCGCACCCGCTCGCCGCGACGGATTTCTACCAGGTGCTCGAAACGAGCGACGTGCCCCCAGGCGCCCTCAACATCGTCACGGGCAGCCGCGACGCCCTCGCCCGCGTGCTGGCCGACCACGACGACGTGGCGGCGCTGTGGTATTTCGGCACCCAGCCGGGCGCCGCCGCCGCCGAGCAGGCATCGGCAGGCAACCTCAAAAGAACGTGGACGGACTGGCAGCCGCGCGACTGGTTCGACGCCGAGCAGGGCGAGGGCCGCGCCTTGCTGCGGCACGCCACCCAGGTCAAAAACATCTGGATTCCGTGGGGCGCGTAGCCCGTGCCTGCCATGACCGCCCGCCCCTACCTGCTTGCCGAGACTACGTGGCATGCCGTCCGCGACGCCCGCTACGACCTGGCCGTGCTGCCGTGGGGCGCGACCGAGGCGCACAACTACCACCTGCCCTACGCGACGGACAACCTGCTGGCCGAGGGCGTCGCCGCCGAGGCCGCGCGGCGGGCCACCGAAAAGGGCGCCCGCGTCATCGTGCTGCCCGCCGTGCCTTTCGGGGTGCAGACGGGCCAGCTCGACATCCCCCTCTGCCTCAACCTCAACCCGAGCACGCAGGCCCTCGTGCTGCGCGACCTGGTGGACAGCGTCGCGCGGGCCGGCATCCAGCGCCTCGTCGTCCTCAACGCCCACGGCGGCAACAGCTTCAAGCAGATCATCCGCGAGCTGCAACCGCAGGTGGACGTGCTGATCTGCGCCCTCGACTGGTGGCGCGTGTTCGATGCTGCCGCCTATTTCGACGAACCCGGCGACCACGCGGGCGAGCTGGAGACGAGCGTCGTGATGCACCTCGCGCCGCACCTCGTGCGCCCGCTTTCCGAGGCAGGCAGTGGCGCCGAGCGCCAGCCGCGCCTGGACGCGCTGCGCAAGGGCTGGGCGTGGACGCCCCGCCGCTGGACGCAGGTCAGCGCCGACACGGGCGTGGGCAACCCGGCCCGTTCAAGCGCCGAAAAGGGCGCCCGCTTTTTCGACGACGTGGCCGGCGAGATTGCCGGCTTTCTCGTCCAACTCGCCGCCACCGACCCCGGCGATCTGTACGCGTAGCGCGGGCCGCGCGGCTTTTGGGGGAGTGTCAGCCTTTATCTTGAAGCCCTCAAAATCCCTGCTCTCCATGCGCGCTATCGCTCTGCTGGCCCTGCTCGCCATTTCCACGCCTCAGCTCTGGGCGCAGCAGGCCCCCGTCGTCAACCGTGCCACCCTCCACGCGGCTTACGCCTACGATGCGGCCGCGGTGCGCGCGGGCTACCTCGCGGCCCTCGGCGAGATGGGGATGACCCTGCGGGCCGACACGGCTGCCGGGCTGATTCGGGCGGTAAGCGACGCCGAGGGCGTGCCCACAGTGGTGACGGTGCGCATCGGCAACGCCGACACCCTCGACACCGACGTGTGGGTCATGACCGACTACGTGTACCGCCCGGGCAGCTTTGCTTTCCACCCGATGGGGGTGTATCACGCCGCCTCGGAACGCATCGCCGGGCGTCCCGGTGGGGGCTACGTTTTTCCCCAGGCGGCTTACCCCGAGGGCGCGAAAGCGTGCGGGTCGCCCGTGAAAATCGAGGACACGGACGCCGTGGAAGTGCCCGACGTGGCAGGCGCGGTGGCCCAGGTGCAGCGCAGGCTCCGCTACCCCGAAACGGCGCGGCAGCAGCAGGTCGAAGGCCGCATCATGATGCAGGCCCTCGTGGACGAAAAGGGGCGCATTTCCTGCGCCGTAGCCCTCACGGGGCTGAGCAACGGCGACCTTCACGCAGCCGCGGTGGAAGCCGTGCGCAAGGTGCGGCTCAAGCCTTTTCGCTACCACGGCGCCCCCGTGCCGATGGCCGTCACCCTGCCCATCACGTTCCGGCTGCGCTGACGGCGTAGCCAGACGAAAAAAGGGCGCGCCCCCGGCGGGACGCGCCCCTGCTGGCCTCGAACCGGGCCGTCACGCCTGCCGGGGCACGCGGATGGTCTGGCCGGGGTAGATTTTGTCCGGGTCTTCGATGACCTCGCGGTTGGCCTCGAAAATGGCCTGCCACTTGTTCGCGTCGCCGTAATGTTCTTTGGCGATTTTCGAGAGCGTGTCACCCTCTTTGATGGTCACAAACGTGGGCTGCGCCGCCACGGCCTGCTGCGCCGTCTGCTGCATCTGCGCCTGCGGGGCGGCGCTGCGCACGGTGAGCTGGTCGTCCACCTTATCTACCTCTTTCACGTTGCCGGCGAGGAGGACGGCCTTTTCGCGGTCGGCGTCGGACTGCGCGGTGCCGAAAAGCGTCGCCTTGCCGTCGTTGTAGGAGACGTTGAGGTTGGCGATGCGACCGCCCAGCCGGCTGTTGATGAGGTTTTTGATTTCGTCGGCCTCGTTGCCGCGCGCCACGTCGCGGCCCTTGCCGCGCAGAAAGTCGAAGATGCCCATAGCTGATGCTCGTGTTTTGGGGGAATGGAAAGCGCAGCATACCGCCGAGGGCGCCGGGCGCACCGGTTCGACGGGACACTTTGCACAGTCGTTACGGGCGCCTCAGCCCCGAAACGCCGTCACCAGCAGGCGCACCGCCACGGCAAAGCCCAGCAGGGCAAAAGCCCAGCGCAGGTAGCGCGTCTCCATCTGGTGCGCCGTGTGCACGCCCAGCCGCGCCGTCAGCACCGCCGGCAGGGCCAGGGCGAGGCTGTGGCCGAAATCCACGTAGCCTATGGCGTACGGCCCCAGCGCGGGCGCGCCCGAAAAGGCATACGTGAGCGTGCCCACGAGGGCCGTCAGGACAATCGTGGCGCTCGACGTGCCCGTGGCCAGCCGCATGGGAAAGCGCAGCACCCGGTGGAACGCGGGCACCAGCACGATGCCGCCCCCCACGCCCACGGCGGCGGCCAGGCTGCCGCTGACGGCGCCGATGCCGCCCAGCACGGGCGCCGGGTAGTGCCGCACGCCCGGCGCGCCCCCGGGCTTTTTCTCCTCGATCATCCGGTACACCACGACGATCAGCACGGCGGCGAAAACGGCCGAGAACACGCGCTCGGTGTACCACGGCTGCGTCGTCACGAACGTCTTGACGAGAAAGACGGCGACGGCGCTGCCCGCGCCCGTCCACAGGGCGGTGCGGTAGTGGACGCTTTTGCGCTGCTGGTAGCCCCACGCCCCCGAAAAGGCCGTCAGCATGGTGCAGAACAGGCTCGACCCCGCCGTGAGGGGCACGACGGCTTCTTCGGGGATGCCGAGTGCGCGGAACGAGAACAGCAGCACGGGCGCAAAAATGACGCCCCCGCCGATGCCCAGCAGCCCGGCCAGGAAACCGCCCGCGGCCCCGGCGACCACCAGAAAAAGCGTCGTCAGCATGGGTCAGGGGGCGAGCAGGCGGGCGTAGGCGGCGCGGTCTTGCACGAGGGCGAGGGCCCGCGCCAGCACGGGGTCGGCGTCCAGCAGCGCCCGCGTGAGGGCGTGGGGGGCGAGGCGGCGGGCCAGGATCTCGCGCCGCAGCCCCCGGCGGATGGCGTCGGCGTGGCGCCGGAAGTCGCCCTCTTTTTCGCGGCCAATGGCCTCGCGCAGCGCGTCGGCGCGGGCGCGGGCGTCGCCGTAACCGTCCTTTTCGAGCGCGGCGACGACGCCGTCCAGCGCCCTTTCGGCGTCGGTCTCGTAGGCAAAGCCCTCGCGCGCGAGAAAATCGCGGAACTGGGCCAGCAGATCACCATCCACCTCGAAATCAGCGGGCAGCGTGGCGTGGCGGGCGGCGTAGGCGTTGGCAAAGGCGAAATAGCGCGCCTCGCGTTCGAGGGCCGCGCCCAGCGCGCCGCCGTCGGGAGGCGCCGCCACCACGTCGGGCTCGATGCCGCCGCCATCGCGCACCCGTCGCCCGGCGCGCGTGGCAAAAGGGCGCCGGAGGCTGTCGGGCACGGCGGTTTCCGTCCCGTCGTGGGCGTAGTCGAGGCGCTGCACCAGCCGCCCCGAAGGCAGCACGTACTTGCCCGACGTGATTTTGAGGAGCGTGTTGTAGGGCAAGGGCTGGAACGTCTGCACGAGTCCCTTGCCAAACGACGTCTCGCCGACGACGACGGCGCGGTCGAGGTCTTGCAGCGCCCCCGCCACGATTTCCGACGCCGACGCGCTCAGCGCGTCCATCAGCACCACGAGCGGCAGGTCGGGGGCGGCAGGCGGGCGCGGCGTCTGGAACGTCTCCAGCACCGCCGCCTCGCGCCCGCGCAGCGTGACGACGGGCGTGCCGGCGGGCACGAACAGGCCCACGATTTCAAGGGCCTCCTGCACGATGCCGCCGGGGTTGCCGCGCAAGTCGAGCACCAGCCCCGTCAGCTTTTGCGAGGCCTGGAGCGTTTCGAGGGCGGCGCGCACGTCCTGCCCGGCGCCCTCGGTGAAAATCTGCAAGCGGACGTAGCCCACGCCGCCCGTGGTGTCGGCGCCCACGAAGCCGCTGAAGGTCACGGGCTGCACGTCCACGTCGGCGCGCGTGAGCACGAAGCGCAGCGTCTCGGCGACGCCGGGGCGCGCCACCTCCATCTCGACGGTCGTGCCGGGCTCGCCGCGCAGCAGCGTCCCGGCTTCCTGCACCGTCATCGCCGCCGCCGGGCGCCCGGCAATGCTTTCGACCGTATCGCCCGGCCGCAGGCCCTGCGCGTAGCCTTCGGTGCCCGTGCCTTCGAGGGGCGGCACGACCACGAGGCGCCCGCCGCGCATCTCCAGGCTCACGCCGACGGAGCCGTACGTGGCGCGCAACAGCTCGGACTGCGTGCGGACGTACTCGTCGAGAAAGTTGGTGTACGGGTCGAGGTCGGCCAGCATGGCCGTCATGCCGCGCCGGAGCACCCGCTCGGGGTCGAGCGGGTCCACGTAGTGCATCGAAAGCTCTTCGTAGAGGCGGGCGAAGATCTCGAAGTTTTTGCGCAGCGCGAAGTAGTCGTCGCGCGGGGCCGTCTGCGCCGTCGCGGTGGGCACGCCGGCCATCAGCCCCGCCAGCGCCGCGAGCAGGCGCCAGCGCCTCACGCCGCGCCTCCTGCCGCCGCGGCCTCCTGCGCCTCACGCGCGCGCTCCCGGGCCTCCTCGCGCGCCCGCGTCTTCTCGATGCGCCCCGCCAGCCAGACCGCCATCTCGTAAAGCCCCATCAGGGGAATCGCCACGGCAATCTGCGAAAACGGGTCGGGCGGCGTCACGACGGCGGCCACGACGAGCACGATGATAAAGACGTACTTGCGCACCTTGCGAAGCTGCGTCGCCGTCAGGATGCCCACGCGCGCCAGGAAGTAGATCACGACGGGCAGCTCGAACACCAGCCCCACGCCCAGCGACCACATCGTCACCATCGAAAAGTATTTCGTGATGTCGAACTCGTTGGTGATGTCGGGCGAAAGCTGGAAGCCGGCGAAAAACTGGAGCGAGAGCGGCGTGACGACGAAGTAGCCAAAGGCGATGCCCAGCATGAAAAAGAACGTCGCCCCGAAGGCCGCAAAGCGCAGCCCTTTGCGCTCGTGCGGGTACAGGCCGGGCTCGATAAACTTCCACAGCTGGTAGATGAGGATGGGCGCGCCCAGCACCATGCCCGCCGCGAACACCGTCCCGATAAAGGCGAAAAACTGGCCCGACACCGACCGGTTTTGCAGCGCGAACGGCGCCAGCTCGATGCCGAACAGGCGGTAGGTGATAAAGTCCGGCTGCTTGGGGGCCAGCAGGACGTGGTCCACGATCCAGCCGGTGAAAAAGCAGCACACGATGGTGACGAGGGCCATGCCGCCCAGCCCTTTGATGAGGTGCCAGCGCAGGTCTTCGAGATGGTCTATGAACGACATCTCCGAGCCCGCGAGCGGGTCGTGGTCGGGCGGCAGGCCGTCTCCCGAAACGGGGGGCGGGGCGGCGGGGCGGCGCAGGCGCTTGACGGTGTGCGCGAACGTCCGCGCGGCAAGCCGGATCATGGGGAGTCGCTGCTGCTGGTGCTGCTGGTGCGGAGGTTGAGGTCGAGCAGGGCGTCCACCCACAGGCCCTCGCTTTCCATGCGGGCGCGCCCGCCGCTCCACGTGAAGTTGAAAAGCGTGAGCAGGCCGGCCACCTGGTAGCCGTCGGAGCGCAGGAGGGCCACGGCCCGCGCCGCGCTGCGGCCCGAGTTGAGGATGTCGTCGAGCAGGACGACGGGCAGGGCGCGGTCGAGGGGGCCTTCGACGAGGCGGCGGCGCCCGTGGGGTTTGCGGTGCTCGCGCACGAGGCCGCCGCGGAAGGCCGTCGGGCCCGGGTCGGCAAGGACGGAGCACACCATCGCGTGGGCGCCAAAGCCGAAGCCGACCACCTGCCGGATGCCGCGCCCGCGCAGCCGTTCGGCCAGCACACGCCCGACCTCGCGGAAGGCCGGCCCGTCGAGCATGGGGATGCGCGTGTCGAGCAGCCACCCGATGGGCTGCCCGCGCGGGTCGGTGATGGGCTCCTGCTCGCGGCGCACGAGCGCCTGGTCGTACAGGCGCCGGCCCAGCTGCACGAGGTCCGCGTAGGTGTCAGGTGAAAACGTCCCGGTTTCCATAGGTAGCAACAAACCGCTCGGCGCCCATCGCCCGGCAAGAGGGCGCCCTACCCCACGGCGCCGCTTCCGTTCCACGCGCGGGCCTCTGTCGAAGGCGGCGGATCTCTGCCGGGGAGCCGCACGTGAAGGGCGGCATCCCTCCGCCCCTGAACCCCAAACCACCCTCTTCACATGGAAACGCCTGCCCGCGTGGGCATTATCGGATACGGCGGCTTTGGCCGCTTTCTGCACAGCGCGTGGGACGCGCTGCCGGGCGTCGAGGTGGTGGCCGTGGCCGACGGCGCGGCGCCGCTGCCCGCCGGCGTGGCCGGCTACCGCGACGCCCGCGCCCTCGTCGCCGACCCCGCCGTGCAGTTCGTGTCCGTCTGCACGCCGCCCGCGCTGCACGCCGACCTGGCCTGCGCGGCGCTGGGCGCGGGCAAGCACGTACTCGTCGAAAAACCCATCGCCACGACGCTCGAGGATGCCGACCGCATTGCGGGCGCGGCGCAGGCGTCGGGCTGCAAAGTGGGCGTCAACTACGTGCTGCGCTACACGCCCGTCGCCCAGTGGATCATCGCCGCGAGTGCAAAGGGAACGTTTGGCGCGCTCCGCCACGCGACGGTCGAAAACGTGGCGCAGGACGAGGCGCTGCCCGCCGGCCACTGGTTCTGGGACCGGGCGCTGTCGGGCGGCATCCTCGTCGAGCACGCCGTCCACTTTATTGACCTCGTCGGGCAGTGCGCGCCCGGCGCGCCGACGGCCGTGCGCGGCACCCGGCTCTGCCGAGCGGACGGACGCGCCGACCGCGTAGCCCTTGAAGTGCAGTACGGCGACGCCCTGCTCGTCAGCCAGTACCACGCCTTTACGCGGCCCCGCGCGTTCGAGCGCACGCGCCTGCACTTCGGCTTTGAAACGCTCGACCTGGACGTGGAGGGCTGGATTCCCCTTGCCGGCGAAGCCCGCGCCCTCGACGCGCCCGGCGTCCGCGCGGCCCTTGAAACGCTGCCCGGCTGGACGCCCCTAAATGGCGACGAGTCGCTCGTGATGGGCCGCTTTGCCGTTTCCGAGAGCAAAGACGCCATCTACCGGCGGGGCGTGCAGCAGGCGCTGCTCGACCTCGTCGCCGCCAGCCGCGACCCCGCCCACCGCCCGCGCGTGCGCTTTGCCGACGCCCGGCAGAGCCTCGCCATCGCGCTCGCGGCGGGGGCGCCGTAACTGTTACGTTGCACGCCGCACGCCGCTTGGCCTTGACTTTCGAGAAGCGCTTCCAGTAACCTCGAACGTCTTATCGAAACGTTTCGATGGTGGAGCCCTTTTCCCGGCGTGTCAGCATCCGCGACGTGGCCCGCGAGGCCGGCGTAGCCATCTCGACGGTTTCGCTGGTCGTGAACGGCAAGGCGAACGTGGCCGAGGAAACGCGGATGCGCGTGCTGGACGCCGCCGAAAAGCTGGGCTACCAGCCCTCGCGGCAGGCCCGCCGGCTGGTGCGGCGCGACACGGGCAACGTGGGCTTCGTGCTGCGCGAAGACCATTTCACGCGCAGCGAGCCTTTTTACACGGGCATCTTTCTGGGCGCCGAGTTCGAGGCGCGGCGCCAGAACCGCTACGTGCTGCTGACGACCATTCCCGAAGTGTACCGCCGCGACTTCGACGAGCCGCGCTTTCTGCGCGAGCACAACGTGGACGGCGTGCTGGTGGCGGGCAAGGTGGACGGCGCTTTTCTCGACGCCCTTGCCCAGCTCGGGCTGCCCGCCGTGCTGGTGGATTACCGCGCGCCCGGCTTCGCCTCGGTCGAGATAGATAACGAGGGCGCGGGGCGGGCCATGGCGGCGCACTTTCTCGCGCGGGGCTACCGGCGGCCCGGCTTTGTCGGCGCCGACCCCGACCACCCGAGCCTGAGCGCGCGCCTGGCAGGCTTCCGCCGCGGGCTGGCCGAAGGCGGCTGCCCCCTTGCCGAGACGCGCGTTTTCCTGAGCGGTGGGGCGCCCACGCGCGCCACGGGCCGCCTGCTGGCCCGCGACGTGCTGGCCCACCCCCACCGCCCCGACGCCGTGTTCTGCGCCAACGACGCCCTCGCGCTTGGCCTGCTCGAAACGGCGCAGGGCGCCGGCATCGCCGTGCCCGATGGCCTGGCCGTCGCCGGCTTCGACGACGTGGCCAGCGCCGCCGAGGCCATGCCGCCCCTCACCACGCTCCGCGTGTTCCGCGAGCACCTGGGCGAAGTGGCCCTCTTGCACCTCGCGGGCCTCGCCGACGCCCGCCGCGACGTGGCTACCGCCCCCGCCCTGCGCGTCGCCGCCGAACTGGTGGTGCGCGCCTCAGCCTGAACCTTTCTGTCCCTAAACCCCCAACCCCCATGAAACGTGTGTTACCCCTCCTGACGCTGGCCGTCTGCGTGCTGCTGCCCCTGTCGGCGCGCGCGCAGCAGGCGCCCAACCTGCTTTCGAACGGCGGCTTCGAGTCCGGCAAGCCCGCCTACTGGGAG
>CBDUCD010000067.1:0-11022 GCA_965365535.1 uncultured Rhodothermales bacterium
TTTCGTCGGGCACGAACAAAGGCAGGACGGGGTGGCGCTGGATGAGGGCCGGCAGGCTCCGGCGGAAAGCGTCGTACGCCCGCCGGTCGAACGTCATCGTGACGGGCTCGAGCGCGACCTGCTGGGCGTGCGCACGTCGCGCCTGCTCAATGGCCTGCCGGGTATCGCTACCTCCCCGCTTGCCCATGAACACGCCCACGTAATGCGTGCGCTTTCTGGAGGCATCCAGAACCACGGCGCCCTGCGTTTTTCCAACGCGGAGCGAATCGTCGAGCCTGAGGCCGGGCTGCGACCAGTAGGCCACGTAGCCGATGGTTTCCTCTTGCTGCACCGGCAGGCACCCCACGAAGCCGATCAGCAAAAGCGCGGCTACGAGTGCGGCGCTTCGAACGGGAAACGCGCGCCGTGGCCGCCGCGCCTCGGCGCGTTGCAGCCACGCGTGCAAGGCATCGGTGGAGACGGAAGGCGAGCGGAGAGCGTGCCACAGGTCAGCAGGGTTTTCCGAGGGCAGCGCGGGCGTGTTCGGCTTCATGGCAGACGAGGGTTTCGAGCGATTCGTGTAGCGTGCGGGACGTGTAAATGGGCTTCTCGATCGCATTTCGCAGCTTTTCGCGCGCCCGCACCAACCGAGATTTTATAGCCGACAGGCTGCGGGCGCCTTGCACGAACTGGATTTCGGCCAGCGAAAACCCGCACAGGTCAGCCAGAATTACCGCGCTTCGCTCCTGTGCGCCCAGGGTAGCGAGGGCCGCCAGCAGGGCGTCCGCCTCGCTGCTGTCCGGCGGGAAAATGCTGGCTAGGTGCTCGGGCGGTTCGGCCCCTGTCCAGCGCCGCCACCATGCGCGGCGGCGCTCGGCGAAAAACGCGTGGGTAATGATGCGAAACAGCCACGGACGGAAGCGCTCCGCTTTTCGCAGCGACGCGTACCCTTCGAGGGCGCGCAGCAGCCCTTCCTGCAAAAGATCGTCGGGGTCCAGCTCTGCCCGCCGGGCCGCCAGGGCGCGGCAGTAGCAAGCGGCATCTGCCAGGTGAGGGCCGACGGCTTCGGAGAAAAGAAGGGAGGGCTTCGACATGCGCGCGGGAGTCTCCTTTATAAGAGAGACTATGGCCGCCAGAAGTCGCACCCGCCAGGTTTTACTGCTAAAAAGGGGTGCGCTTGGGCTACGTTGCCACAGGCACTGCTTTCAGCGGGGCCTTTCCCCCTTTCAGGTAGCTATCTCGGCGCCTTGCTGGTAAAGTGCCTGCATCCGGGCGGCCTCGTGGCGCATCATGTCGCGGAGGGCAGCGGGTTCTACCGCTTCGGCATCGGCGCCGTAGCGCAGCAGCAGGTGGGCCACGAAGGCGAGGTTTTCAAAGTAGAACGTCACCTCGTGCCCGCCGTCCTTTTCGTTTTCCTCCTCAATGCGCGCGGGAATGCTGCGGCGTGCCCAGCGGTAGGCTTCGTCCGAAAAGCGAATCGTGATGCGCTGGTTGTGGATGGCGGCGCCTCGCTCCTCCAGGTGCGCGGCCAGGTCGAAGCCCTGCGGCCGCTCGAAACGCTCGCTGAGCACCCGCATCCACCGGATGGCGTCGAGCCGGAAGTTGCGGATGTCTTTGCGCAGGTGGTCGAAAGCGATCAGGTTCCAGTGGTCGCTGTAGTACACGAGCCCCAAGGGGTCAATGGTGCGGCGCGTCACCTCGTCCCGCGAAGCCACGTGGTATTCCATGATGACGGGACGCTGCCGGGCCACGGCTTCGCTGAGGTCGTACCACCTGCCTTCCTCCTGGCTGTTCGACTCCATCGTGTTGAGCCAGTACGGGTCGAGGACGGTGCTGCTTTTCAGGCGCTCCACGTAATCGCCTACCTCGCGCGGCAGCACCTGCTGGATTTTCAGCGCGACGTTGTCGGCGTCTTTCCGCAGCGAGGCGTCGGGTTGGAGTTTCATGAAGGCCGTCCCGATCAGCAGCGTTGCCGCTTCGCGCGCCGTCAGCATCAGCGGGGGAAGCTGGTAGCCCTCCAGAATCTCGTATCCGCCTCCTTCGGCGTATGTGAGCGGCACGCCTGACTCCGACAGCGCCCTGAGATCCCGGAAAATGGTGCGGCGGCTTACCCCGAAGTGTTTGGCGAGATCGCGCGAAGTCATGCTCGGGCGCGTCTGCAAAAGCAGCACGAGCGAGAAAAGGCGTTCGGTGCGGTTCAGGACGCGCTCTGCGTTGGCCATACTTGGGCAGGGTTCACGCCGGAAATATAGCCGGTGAAAGGCATGTGTCCTCCGTTCTCTCGTGCCTCTTTTGCACCCGGACGACGTACTTGTCCCGGAAATAGGCATCGGCCAGTTTTATCTCTTCGCTGCTTACCACCGCGCCCTCTAGATCGGGACTCGCCGTTTCGCCTTGCAGGTCTCCTCCTTTGAGACAGACGAGGCCGGCAGGGTGCTCGCCCGGATTCGCGGCGATTTCCAGTGAATGGTGCCGATGCCACTGCCAGAGCGTCCCAAGCGGCGCGGTGGCACGCGATACGCTGTGCGTGTGCGGAATGGGGCACCGCTCTGCCTCTCCCTGCCACACGCTGACGTTTGCCAGCCCCAGCGATCGGGCCATCTGCTGGACTGCCTGAAGCTTTTTCCCGATCCGATCTACGCCTACGAAGGCGGCATCTGGAAAAACAATTGCGAGAGGAAGCAGGGGCAGCCCCCCTCCCGTCCCCCAGTCTATCACCGTGTGCCCCATTCCAAAGGATTGCTGCGCCAGCGCGAGGCAATGGGGGATGTGCCGGCTAAGGAGGTGGATTTCATCCTGCCGAGATACCAGGTTGACGCGTCTGTTGTAAAAACGAATCTCCTGGGCGAGCCTCTCCAACGAGGATTGCACGGTCGCATCATCTCGCCCCATCATGCGCAGCAACTCGGACAGAGAGGTTTCAGCTTTCATGTTTCACGTGAAACGTCAGCCGGCCTTTTCCTGATGAGAACCGACAGCGCGGCAACGTCCGCAGGCGACACGCCGCTGATGCGAGAGGCCTGCCCCAGCGACGGGGGGCGAATGCGCGCCAGCTTTTCGCGGGCTTCGGCAGAAAGGGTATGGGTCTGCTCGTATGGAAAGTGCTCGGGAATCAGGGCCTGCTCCATCTGACGCATCTGCTCAGCAGTTTCCGCTTCCCGCTCGAGGTAAGGGGCATACTTGACGAGGGTTTCGGCCTGTTCTAGAATGGCTGGCTCGAACCGAGGAAAAGATAGGTGGGCAGCAAGATCAGCCAGCCGTACCTCGGGGCGTGCCACGATCTGCGACAGGCGCGTGGGGGTTTCCAGCGCCGAAGTCCCCTGGGCGGCGAGATAACCGTTCACTTCCGCTGGCGTCACCTTGTACCCTTTCATCCATTCCACGGCCTCCTCGATGGCTGCCCAGCGCTGTTGCGAGCGGTGGAGCCGTTCTGCTGAAGCCAGCCCCAACCTGTGGGCCAGCGGGGTAAGACGAGCATCCGCATTGTCCTGTCGCAGCAGCATCCGATGCTCGGCGCGCGAAGTGAACATGCGGTAGGGTTCGTCCGTGCCTTTTGAGACGAGGTCGTCAATCAGGACGCCGATATAGGCCTGCGCCCGGTCGAGCACGAGCCCGTCACGCCCGCCAAGCAGCAGGACAGCGTTGAGGCCCGCCACGAGGCCCTGTGCTGCGGCTTCCTCGTAGCCTGTCGTCCCGTTGATCTGGCCCGCGAAAAAGAGGCCCCCAACCCTTTTGGTTTCCAGGGTGTAGCGCAACTGATGGGGAGGAAAGAAATCGTATTCGATGGCGTAGCCGGGGCGCAGCACGTGTGCCTTCTCGAAGCCAGGTACCGTACGGAGGGCACCCGTTTGCACGTCCTCGGGGAGACTCGTCGAGAAACCGTTGACGTACACCTCGTGCGTTTTCCACCCTTCGGGCTCGACGAATAGCTGGTGGCGCGTGCGGTCGGCGAAACGCACGATTTTGTCTTCAATAGAAGGGCAGTAGCGCGGGCCTCGGCCCTCGATTCGCCCCGCGAACATGGGACTGCGGCTGAACCCTTCGGCGAGCAATTCGTGGGTGGTGGAATTGGTGTGCGTAATCCAGCAGGGCAACTGTTCGGCGGGCACGCGGTCGTGGAGAAACGAAAAGGGAGAGGCATCGGGGTCGCCGGGCTGCCTCTCCATCGCCCCATAGTCGAGGGTGCGCCCGTCCACGCGGGGAGGGGTGCCGGTTTTGAGGCGACCCGACTCGAAACCCAGACGCTGAAGTACAGCGGTTAGACCGGTGCTGGGCGCTTCGCCCATGCGCCCGCCTCCATACGAGTGATCTCCTACGTGAATGCGTCCATTCATAAACGTGCCGCTGGTGAGGACGACGGCAGGCGCGTGGAACGTCTGCCCGAGCTGGGTCACGACGCCCTGCACACGGGCGTTTTCCACCAGCAGATCCACGACGGTGTCGGCGCGCATGAACAGCGTGTCGAGGCTTTCGAGCAGGCGCCGCACTTCAAGGGCGTACGCGGACCGGTCGCACTGCGCGCGCGGACTCCACACGGCAGGGCCTTTGCTCTGGTTGAGCATCCTGAACTGGAGGCCCGTGGCATCGGTCGCCAGCCCCATCACCCCCCCCATCGCGTCGATTTCGCGGGCAATCTGGCCTTTGCCGATGCCGCCGATGGCCGGGTTGCACGACATCTGACCAATGCGGTCCAGGTTCATCGTCAGCAGCAGCGTGCGGGCGCCCATGCGCGCTGCCGCCGCTGCTGCCTCGGCGCCCGCGTGCCCCCCTCCCACCACAATCACGTCGTAGCTATCCATGTGCTGCGTATTTCTGTTATTTGCCAATACAGAACCGCGAAAATATTTGATCCAGCACGGTTTCGTTGGTAATGGCACCCGTGATGCTGCCAATCTCGTGGAGTGCTGCTTTGAGGTCGGCGGCGAGCAAGTCGCCACTATAGCCCGCCTCCAGGGCGTGCCGCGCGCGCGATACGGCCGCCGCCGCCCGGTCGAGGTGGTGCCGGTGGCGGGCGTTCGTGACGACGAAAGGCGTTTCTGCGCGGTTTTGCCGGGCCACGTGCTGCACGACGGCGTCGCTGAGTTGCTGAACGCCCGTGTCTTCCCGCTGCACGGCTTTCAGGCAGAGGTGGCCGTGGGGCACGGGTGGGTGGGGCAGGTCGGTTTTGCTGGCAGCCACGAGCACCAGCCTGTCCGGGCGGGCGGCCTGCATGGCCCCGATGGCGTCCTGCTCGGCAGGGCCGAGGCCACACGCGGCGTCGTAGAGATAAACCACGGCTTCGGCCTGCTCGATGAGGAGGTGGGCGCGGCGCACGCCTTCGGCCTCAATGGCGTCGGCGGCGTCGCGTAGCCCGGCGGTGTCGATAAAGATGAACCGGAAGCCGCCGATTTCGGCTTCGGCTTCGAGGTGGTCGCGGGTGGTGCCGGGCGTGGGACTCACGATGGCGCGGTCGTAGCCGAGAAGCCGGTTGAGCAGGGTGGATTTGCCCGCGTTGGGCCGCCCCGCAATCACGACGCGCACGCCGTCGCGCACGAGCTGCCCGTACTGGTACGACGCCAGCAGTTCGCCCAGCGTGGTTGCCGCCCGGTCGAGCAGGCGCGCCACCTCGTCGCGGGACGCAAACTCCACGTCCTCGTCGGAAAAGTCGAGTTCGAGTTCGACGAGTGCCGTGACGGTCAGCATCTCCTCGCGCAGCGCCGATAGCACGCGCGAGTAGTCGCCCCGAAGCTGGGACAGGGACACGCGGTGCGCCTGGGTGGAAGCGGCGTGGATGAGATCGGCCACGGCTTCGGCCTGCGCCAGGTCGAGCTTGCCGTTGAGAAAAGCGCGCTGCGTGAACTCGCCCGGCAGCGCGGGCCGGGCGCCGGCGCGCAAAAGGGCCTGCAACACCAGGTGAGGGGCCAGTTGCCCGCCGTGGCACGTGAACTCCACCACGTCCTCACCCGTGGACGAGGCGGGGGCGCGGAAAACGGTGCATACCACCTGATCTACGCGGCGCTCGCCGTCCAGCAGAAAGCCTACGTGTGCCGTGTGCGAGGGCACGCCGCCCAGCGGCACGCCCCGAAAACACGACGCGGCAATGGCGACGGCGCGGGGACCGGATACGCGCACGACCGCGAGGGCGGCCAGGCCGGGCGCCGTGGCGACGGCAGCCACCGTGTCCCCTCCAGTCGCCACGGATTTACCCTCGCCGCCCTCGCGCTTCCGAAGCGAGGACGGCCTTTTTGCGCGGATTGCGGGGTTTGGCGGGCGCCTTCGACGCCTGGGCGCCGCCGAGCAGCGGCGCGGGCTCCTTTTCCATCTGCCGGTTGATCCAGCCCTGCTGAAGCGCCGAGAGGACGTTGTAGCACAGGTAGTACAGGCTCAGCCCCGCCGCCTGCTTGTTGAAAAACACGAACAGCATCACCGGCATCAGGTACATGAACATCTGCATCTGCGGATTTGCCGGCTGCGAGCGCGCCTGAATCCGCATCTGCACGATAAGCGAGAGGCCCATGAGGATGGTAAAGCCCGCCACGAAGTTGCCGTAGAGCGGCAGCGTAAAAGGCAGGTGCAGAATCATGTCGGGCGCCGAGAGGTCGCTGGCCCACAGAAAAGGCTGCTGCCGGATCTGGATGGCCTGGGGCAGAAACATCCACAGGGCAATCAGCACGGGGTATTGCAGCAGCATGGGCAGGCACCCACCCAGCGGATTTACCCCTGCGTCCCGGTACAGGCCCATCATGGCCTGCTGCTGCTTTTGTGGATCGTCGGCGTGCTTTTCTTTGATCTTCTCGATCTCGGGTTGCAGCTTTCGCATACGCGCCATGCTGCGAAACGAAGCGCGCTGCAAAGGGTGCGTGACGATCTTGATCAGAAAGGCGAAAATGATGATGATGATGCCATAGTTCGGGATAAACGTGGAGAGAAACGTGAATACCGGTATAAACACGAAGCGCGCAATGGGGCGGGTAATGGACTCGAAGAGATTCCACCCGTAATCAACGATGTCGTACAGCCCGAGGTCATAAGCCGCGATGCGGTAATACTCCATCGGGCCGATATAAAACCGGAAATGGTCGGTATCCGAACGAAGGGGCATTTCGAGGCGCATGTCGAAGTCCTGCGTCACGCCCGGATCGTCCAGGTCGCCGCTGCGCGATCCGTCGAGGTAGGCGGCCTCGGTCTCGCCCGAGGGGATGAGAGCCGTCACGAAGTACTTGCTCTTGATGGCCACCCAGTCCACCCGGCCCGTCAGCGTCTGCGAAACCGACGGGTCGGAAAGCAGGTGCAGCTCCTCCACGTCGCCGCCGCTGCGCCCGTACACGCCGGCCCGCCGCAGCTCCTCCTCTTTCGACTCCTCGGCGTAGGGAATGCCGCCATTCCACACGACGTCGTAGCCGTCGCGCGTCATGAAAGCCTCCCCGTTCTCGCGCGACACGTACAGGCCGACTTCGTAGGACGCTGGCTTGAAAACGTACGTCTGCCGGAGCAGGCCCTCGCCCAGCCGCGCCGTGAAGGAGAGCGAGACGGAGTCGCCCGCCACGCGCAGCGTGTCGCCCGCAACCGAGGGCTCGAAAAAGAGGTCGCGCGTGTCCACGTTGCGGCTGCGCGGCGTCGTGAAGGCCAGCCCGATGGCGCCCTGCCCGGCGGTGTCAACCATCTGCACGGGCGTCTGCCGGTCTGCCTTCTGGTACTCTTTGAGTTCGAACGAGACGAGCGTGCCGCCCCGCGTCGAGAAGACGGCGCGGTAGAGGTCGTTGTCCACCGTCACCAGGCGCGCCGTGCCCTGCGCGGCCTCGCCCAGCGTGGTGTCGGGCGCGGGCGGCGTGTCGAGGGCGGCTTCGTCGGGCGCGGCCACCACGAGCGAATCCTCGACGGCGGCCTCGCTCGTGGCAGGCGGCGCGGGCGGCTGGAAAAAGTAGAGCCAGCCGAACAAGATGGCCGTGATGAGGACGGTGGCAATGACGGCGTTACGATCCACAGGAAATCAAGGCTTGGGAGGCGGCGCCGCCTCGTCGTATGTCCAAAAAAGCAGGCGCGTTACGCGGAGGGCGCGGAGGGGTTGCGCACCCATTCGGCGCGGAGCGCGTCTTCGAGGCGGCGCAGGGCGACGGGCAGGTCGCGCGCGATGGCGGCGAACGGCGCGGCGTCGGGGCCGCGGTAGAGGATGGCGAGATTGAGCGCGTGCGGGGTACGGCAAAAGAGGCCTACCAGGCCCTGCTGATGCAGGCGGTAGACCTCTCGAAGGGCGCGCCGAACGCGGTTGCGGGGCACGGCGCCCGCGCGTTTCCCGGGGATAAAGGCGACCTGCACGGGCGCGCGCGCCTCGGCGGGCCGCACGCGGTACAACAGCCGGATGGTGCCCGTGGCGATGGAAGACCCTTCTCCCCTCCGAAACAGGGGCGCGATAAGGGTGCGGCGCTTCAGGCGAGCGGTGCGGGGAAAGGAAAACGCACCGGCAGCCACGGTTACTTACCCGGACGGGTGTCGCTGACGCTGAGGTTTTTGCGGCCCTGCGCGCGGCGCCGGTTGATTACGCGGCGGCCGTTTTTGGTGGCCATGCGCGAGCGGAAACCGTGGGTGTTGGCCCGCTTGCGGCGGCTGGGCTGATACGTCCGTTTCATAGCAAAAGGAGACTGGAAGTGCAGTTTCGGGCAAAGAGCCTGAAAGATACGCCACCGCCTCCACGCCACAAGAACCGCCTTGACATTCACAGAAAACGGGAGTAGCTTTCGGGTTCGTCTGCGGGAATAGCTCAGTTGGTAGAGCATCAGCTTCCCAAGCTGAGGGTCGCGGGTTCGAATCCCGTTTCCCGCTCAGGCGGCTTCGGATTTCGGAGGGCGGACGTGGGCCGGGCGGGTGCCCGAACCCCACCCCCTGCCGAAATCCGAAGCTGTTTTGGGGCGGTTAGCTCAGCTGGTTCAGAGCGTCTGGTTTACACCCAGAAGGTCGGGGGTTCGAACCCCTCACCGCCCACACCGACGGGCTACGACAACCCAGGTTGTGTGCTACGTCCGCCCTGTCATTGCGAGCGAACGAAGCTGGAAGTCCCGTTTGCGGGGTGAATGCAGCAGTCTCGCCGGATAAGCCACAGTACCCTTTCTGCGAGACTGCCGCGTCGCCTTCGACCTCTCGCAGTGACAGTTTTTCATAGCTCACAACTCGGGTTACGATATCAGTTTTCTGATTTAGACCTCCACGCTATTTGGTCATGCCCCGCTCGCGGGCTGGCCTTCCGCGGGACACGCAGTGGCACAGACAACGCACAGGGATCAGAGATTGCATGAGTCCCCGCCGGAGTTTATCCTGCCTGCGGAGCGGGGATGACGGATAAAGAGAATTCAGAGGTTTTATCAGGCGTATGCGGGGTAGCCACCGCCCTGCTAGCCCCGGCGGTGACAATAGCGGCGCCGCCACCGGTTGAGGTTGGCGGAGGTGCTGAGGCAGCGGTTGGGCGTCAGAGCGCAGCCAGCAACGCCGCCGGGGTGTAAACCGCGAGCGCTGCGCCCCCGAAGTCCGCCGCGTTGCGCGTGACGATGGCCGTCGCCCCCGCCAGGCGCGCCGCCTCGTGCAGCACGGCGTCCTCGAAGTCGTCCCATCGAAGCGCAAGAGCCGCACTGAGCACGGTGCGCGAGACCGTCGCCACGTCGAGCACACCCAGCAAGCGCCCCAGGTCCTCGCGGGCCTGATCTGCCCCGTAGCCTTTCTCGACGTAGTAGCTCAGCGTCGTGCAGGTCGTGGCCACCATCAGGCCGCGCACGTCGTCGCGCTCCATAGCAGCCAGCACGAGCGACGACAAATAGTAGTGCGGCTCGCGCACCATCAGCACGTCGAGCAGCACGTTCGTGTCGAGCGCGATAGTGTGGCGAGGTAGGGTCAGCAAATCAGCGGCCATCGTTCGCAGCGCGAAGGTGACGGCTGTGCTTCTCGTCGAGGTGATGGTAGTAATCGTCCTCGGTTACGACTTCGCGTGGCGGCTTGCGGTCAACAATTGCGCGCACGGCCTCCGGAAGTGCTGCCTTCCAGTCCTGAGGACTCGGCTGATCTGGCTCGACAAGCGCCTCGAAGTAACTCGCGACCACCTGCGACACAGACGTGCCCTGCCGCGCGGCGTAGCGCTTAGCCGCCTCGATAAGATCGTGGTTGAGGCGAAGCGTGAGTTTGGTCCGGGTCTTTTCCACAGGCTGACGTACGTCTTGAGTGTGAGTATACGTCAGCAGGCAGAAGGTTCGTCGCGAATCCGGTTCAGGGCAGCCACCGCCCTGCCAGCTCCGGGCCGGAGGCAGTCGATAGCCCCCACGGCGAAGCCCCGGCTGCCCGGCAGTCTTTCGGCAAACGCGGCTACTGGAGGCGAGCTTCGGGCTGTAGGGCCGGCTGACCCCCGCGTTTCCGAGCGCTGGAAGGGCAGGGCGTCTTTCGCGGAGGCGGAATCGCCCGCAAAGCAGCCGCTACCACGCTGCCTGCGTTAACTTCCGGGCGTCCTGCTGCCCATCTCCTCCGGCCATGAACTTCTGCGTCTGCACTAAACAGGTCCCCGACGTGTCGGCGCCCATTGCCCTGCGCAACGGCGAACTCGCCCTCGACGCGGGTCGCGTGGTGCTCAACGCCTACGACGCCTCGGCACTCGAAGAAGCCCTCGTGCTCACCGAAGCGCACGGCGGCGAGGTGGACGTGGTGCTCGTCGGGCCCGAGCGCGCCGCCGAAACCGTCCGCAAGGCGCTTGCGATGGGCGCGGCGCGGGCCACGCACCTCGTCGTGCCCGAGGGCGCTGCGCTCGACTCGGCTGCCGTCGCCGAAATTCTCGCCGCGCACTTGCAGGGCCACACGTACGACGTAATCGCCACGGGCAAGCAGGCCCAGGACACCGACGCCGGGCTCACGGGCGCCATGCTGGCCGAGAAGCTCGGCTTGCCCTACGCCACGAACGCCGTCGGCCTCGCCCTCGAAGAGGGCGCCCTCGTCGTGACGCGGCAGGGCGACCGGGGCGAGGAAACCATCGCGCTCCAGGCGCCGTGCCTCGTCACGTGCTCGAACGACATGAACGACCCGCGCATCCCCAAC
>CBDUCD010000068.1:0-10970 GCA_965365535.1 uncultured Rhodothermales bacterium
TAAGGGTTGAACTGCGGTAGTCGCGTGGTCGTTGGGGCGCGGGCTGTGGATGGATGAAAGCCGGAAGCTGCCGCCGGCAGCGCCTCATTCGCTCCCGCGGCAGATATTCCGACCTCGGCCTCACGCTTCGCTCTGCGCTCTACCCACCACCCCACAACCAACCCCCACCCCCATGCGCGTCATCGTTGTTGGAGCGGGCGAAGTGGGCTACGACGTGGCCCGGATGCTGTCGCTGGAGCAGCACGACGTGGTCGTCGTCGACCGCGACGCGGGGGCCCTCGAACACGTCCGCAACAAGCTCGACGTGATGACGGTGCTGGGCTCGGGCACGAGCGCCGAGGTGATGAACGACGCCGGCGTGCAGCGCGCCGACATGCTGATTTCGGTGACGAGCGTGGACGAGGTCAACATCATCGCCTGTATGCTGGCCGACCGGCTGGGCGTGCAGACGACCATTGCGCGCGTGCGCTCGGACGAACTGACGCGCACCCGCAGCGTCCTCAAAGCAACCGACTTCGGCATCGACCTCATCATCCACCCCGAGGAAAGCGCCGCCGCCGAGATCGTCCGCCTCATCCGCCGCGCCGCCGCGACCGACGTGCTCTCGTTTGCCGACGGGCGCCTGCAACTCGTCGGGATGCGCCTCGACGAGCACGCGCCCGTGATCGGCAAGCAGCTCAAAGAAGTCGCGGGGATGCTGCCCGGCGTGCCCTTCCGCATCATGGCCATCGTGCGCGGCGTGCGGACGATGCTGCCGCGCGGCGACGAGTTTCTGCGCAAAGGCGACCAGATTTTCGTGATGGCCCGCCCCCGCGACCTGCCGCACGTCAACCGCATCATGGGCAAGGACGACGGGCGACTGCACCACGTCATGATTCTGGGCGGCACGCCCGTGGGCGCCCGCATCGCCGCCCAGCTGGCCGAGGGCAAAAACAAGCGCGTCAAACTCGTCGAGCCCAACCGCGAGCGCGCCGAGCGCATTGCCGAGTCGCTCGAAAACGTGCTCGTCATCCACGGCGACGCGACGGACGTGGATTTGCTGGCCCTCGAAGGGCTGGGCGAGATGGACGCCTTCGTGGCCGTCACGGACGACGAGGAGTCCAACCTCGTCACGTGCCTGATGGCCAAGCACCTGGGCGTCAAGAAAACCGTGGCGCTGCTCTCGAAAGGCGCCTACATCCCCATCTCGCAGACCATCGGGCTGGACGCGGCGGTGAGCAAGAAGCTGGCGGTCTCGCGCGAGGTGCTGCGCTTTCTGCGCGGCAAAAACGTGCTGAGCGTGGCCACCGTCCACGGCCTCGACGCCGAGATTCTGGAGATGGAGGCGCGTCCGCGTGCCGCCGTCACGCAGGGGCCGCTGGCGAGCCTGAAGGTGCCCCGGGGGATGCTCGTCTCCGCCGTCATCCGGCGCGGCGGCACCGAGGTGGCCACGGGCCTGACCGAGATTGCCGCCGGCGACCGGGCGCTGGTGTTCGTCCACCCCGGCAGCGTGGCCGACGCCGAGCGCTTTTTCACCCGCTGACGCCGGGAAAGGCGGACGGGCAAAAAAAGTTGGGGCAGGCATTTAAGTCGGGTGGGGGAGTGGCCGAAAGGGGCAGTACACCCGAGCCACGCGCCGCATGACCACCGCCTTTCAGCCCGCCGCCACCGCCGCCCGCGTCCACCCCGCCGCGCCCCTCCTGCGCGCCCTCGCCGCGTTCGTGGGCGTGTACGTCATCTACCGGCTCACGGGCGCCCTCGCGGACGGCGTGCTGCTGCTGCCGGCAGGCACGCGCGGCGCCGCGCACACCGTCGCCCTCACGCAGCCTTTCGCCCTTGCCGCCTTCGGGCTGAGCCTGTACCCGGGCGCCCTCATCCTCGGCATGGCCGGCGCGGCACCCCGGCTGCTGGGCAAGCGCGCGTTCGTGAACAGCGTCATCGGGGCCGTAGTGCTGGCCTTCGTGTCGTACGTGGCACTCAGCTTCTACCTCTGAGGGCTGGAGGGCGCCGTATCTTCGCGGCGCCTCTAACCCGAGACGCCATGTACCTCGACGCCGACAACCGCCCGTGGGGGCGGTGGGAAGAATACCTCAACGAACCCGGCTACCGCGTCAAGCGCATCGTGGTGCTGCCGGGCAAGCGCCTCTCGCTCCAGAAGCACGCCCACCGCCGCGAGCACTGGGTAATCGTGCAGGGCAGCGGCCTTTTCAGCCTCGACGGCGACACGCGGCGCGTAAACGTGGGCGACGCGCTCTACATCCCCCTCGGCGGCGTCCACCGCATCGAGAACGACGGGGAAGAATACCTCGTCATCATCGAGACGCAGCTGGGCGTGTGCATCGAAGACGACATCGTCCGCCTGGAAGACGACTTCGGGCGCGCCTGACGGCGTTTTCGCGGGAAAGAGGCCCTGCGGGGCGGGAGGGTGGGCGTATTTTGCCCGCCTCAACCCTTTTCCGCATGACGCCCGCCACCATTGAACACCTGAGCCGCCACGACGGCGAAACCGTCACGCTCCAGGGCTGGCTTTTCAACAAACGCTCCTCGAAGGGCCTCCACTTTCTCATCCTGCGCGACGGCACGGGCCTGTGCCAGTGCGTCGCCGCCGAGAGCGCCCTCGACGCGGCCTCGTGGCAGGCCGCCGAGCGCGCCACGCAGGAAAGCGCCCTCCGCATAGAAGGCACCGTGCGCCGCGACGAGCGGCAGGTGGGCGGCTACGAAGTCCAGGCCACACGCGTCGAACTCGTCTCGCTTGCCGAGGAATACCCCATCACCCCGAAAGAGCACGGCGTCGAGTTCCTGATGAACCACCGCCACCTGTGGCTGCGCAGCCGCCGGCAGTGGGCCATCATGCGCGTGCGCAACCAGATCATCCAGTCCATCCACGCCTTTTTCCAGGAGCGCGGCTTTTTGCAGATGGACGCGCCCATCCTGACGGGCAACGCCGTCGAGGGCACCACGACGCTGTTCGAGCTCGACTATTTCGGCGAGCCGGCGTACCTCACGCAGTCCGGCCAGCTCTACGGCGAGGCCCTCGCGATGGCCTTTGGCAAGATTTACACCTTTGGCCCGACGTTCCGCGCCGAGAAGTCGAAGACGCGCCGCCACCTGACCGAGTTCTGGATGATCGAACCCGAGATGGCGTTTTACGACCTGGCGATGAACATGGACCTGGCCGAGGCCTTTTTGCAGCGCATCGCGGGGGACGCGCTCGAAAGGTGCGCCGCCGAACTCGCCTTTCTCGAACGCCCCCTCGAAGCGCTCCAGGCGACGGCGTCGGGCGCTTTCCCGCGCCTGTCGTACAGCGAGGCCGTCGAACTGCTCAAAAGCGACAGGACGCGCGCCATGCTCGACGCCCGCGAGGCCGCCCGGCACGAAGAAAAGGCGGCGCTCGAAGAGGAGCGCGCCGCCAACCCGCAGGCGTACGGCGGCGCCAAAAAGCACGAGAAACGCCGCCTCGACGCCCGCGAAATCGAGATCAACACGCGGCTGGGCGAGGTCGAGGAGGAGCTGCGCAACATCCCGCAGTGGCGCGCCTCGGCCGCCTCGTTCGCGTGGGGGACGGACTTTGGCGGCTCGGACGAAACCGTGCTCACCTGGCACTTCGACAAGCCGCTCATCGTCCACCGCTACCCCGCCGCCGTCAAGGCGTTTTACATGAAGCGCGACCCCGACGACAGCCGCCTCGCCCTCGGCATGGACGTGCTGGCGCCCGAAGGCTACGGCGAGATCATCGGCGGCGGCGAGCGCGCGACCGACCTCGACTTTCTCAAAAAGCAGGTCGAAGCGCATGGCCTGCCCGAAGAGGTTTTTGGCTGGTATTTCGACCTGCGCCGCTACGGGTCGGTGCCGCACGCGGGCTTCGGGCTGGGGCTGGAGCGCACCGTCACGTGGGTGTGCGGCCTCCAACACCTGCGCGAAGCCATCCCCTTTCCCCGCATGATGGGCCGCCTCAGCCCGTGAATTTCGCCTGCTGATGTACATGAAATCATCTTTCGCTCTCCTCGCGCTTCTCGCCGCGATGCCCGCGCAGGCGCAGCAGGTGCGGCTGCAACTGTGGGATCACGTCGTGGGCACCGCCGTGACGCACAACGCCATCCTGCCCGCCGGCACCGACGTGTGGATCGTGACAAAGCCCGAGACGCGGGCCGTGCGGCTGCGCGACGGCTATGCCGAGGTGCTGCAAGGACTCCGCGCCGCCCGGCGCGACCGGCTCGGCAGCAGCGGCTACACCGAGCGCACCTACCCGCGGACGGCGGCGGCGCGGCAGGCGTATTTCGTCCTGGCCCGCCTGCCCGACGGGCGCCTGTTCCAGAGCTACGTCCGCACGGGCGACGCGGGCTGGCAGCCCGGCTTCGACGCCGTGCAGGGCGGGCGCATCTCGATGGGGCGCGTGCCCGAGGCGCAGCGCGGCGCGTTTCAACAGGCCCTCGAAGCGCCGGCGCCCGCCGCAAAAGCTGCCGTCACGCCCGCCGCGAACCCTGCCGCCGAGGCCGCGCCTGCCGCCCCCACGCCCGGCGATTCCGCCGCCCTCGACCTGCCGGCGTTTCCCGACACCTCCTTCCTGTCCGACACCACGGGCGCTGCCTTCGCGCCCGTGCCCATGCAGGAAGCCGACGACGACGACCTGCCGCCCGATCCCCTCGAAACCCCGGCGCCGTCTGCCGCGGGGCGCGGGCTGCTGTGGTTTCTGCTGGGGCTGGCCGCCGGCGGCGCCGCTGCCTACTTTGCCGCCGCCGCCTACTACGAAAGGCTGCTGCGCACCCAGCGCGAAAACATGCTGCGCTACGTGCCGCGTCCCGCCGAGGCGGAGGGCGCCGAGAGCGCCGAGAACGGCGAAAACCTGTGAGGCCGGGATAAAAAGAAACGGGCGCACCCCCCCAGATGCGCCCGTTTTTCGCCTCCTCAACAGTCTTCCCTCAATGTTGGGCCATCTGTCGGCGATGACCTCCTTCCTCACTATTGGGATTACGCGCACTTTCCCGTTTTTACGGACCGGCCCGAAAAAAAACTTCGCTTTTTATCCGCCGATGCGGCTGAAGCCCGTGTAGCGCGCCAGCACGTCGGGCAGCACGACGGAGCCGTCGGCCTGCTGGCCCTTTTCGAGCAGGGCCGCCACGATGCGCGGCAGCGCCAGCCCCGACCCGTTGAGGGTGTGGACGAACTGCAGCCTGCCCTCCTCGTCGCGGAAGCGGATGCCCGCGCGGCGCGCCTGGAACGCCTCGAAGTTGGAGATGGACGACACCTCGAGCCAGCGGTCCTGCCCGGCGCTCCACACTTCCAGGTCGTACTTCTTGGCCTGGGTAAAGCCCATGTCGCCCGTGCACATCAGCAGGCGGCGGTAGGGCAGGCCGAGTTGGACGAGCAGGCGCTCGGCGTCTTCGCGCAGCGTTTCGAGGGCGTCGTAGCTTTTTTCGGGGTGCACGAAATGCACGAGTTCCACCTTGTCGAACTGGTGCAGCCGGTTGAGGCCGCGCACGTCCTTGCCGTACGAACCCGCCTCGCGCCGGAAGCACGGCGTGTAGGCCGCGTACCGGATGGGCAGCTTTTCGGCCTCCAGCACCTCGTCGCGGTGGAAGTTGGTGACGGGCACCTCGGCCGTCGGCACGAGGTAAAGCCCGTCGCGCTCGGCGTGGTACATCTGCCCTTCCTTGTCGGGGATCTGGCCCGTGCCCACGCCGCTGGCCTCGTTGACGACGAGGGGCGGCTGCATCTCGGTGTAGCCGGCGGCGCCTGCCTTATCGAGGAAAAACTGGACGAGGGCGCGCTGCAAACGGGCGCCCGCGCCCACGTAAAACGGAAAGCCCGCGCCCGCGACCTTCGTGCCGCGCTCGAAATCTACCAGGCCGTGCTTTTCGATCAGCTCCCAGTGCGGGAGGGGCTCGAAACTGAAGGCGGGCCGCTCGCCCCACGTGTACACCTCCACGTTGTCGGCTTCGGTGCCGCCCACGGGCACGCTCGGGTGCGGCACGTTGGGCACTTCGAGCATCAGCCGCTGGAAGCGCTCGTCGAGGCTTTTGCCGGCGTCTTCGAGTTCTTTCACGCGCCCTTTCAGCCGCCCCGACTCCTGGATGCGCTGCTGGGCGGCGTCCTTTTCGCCCCGGCCCATCAGCGCGCCGATTTCCTTGGCGATGCGGTTGGCCTCGGCCTGCGCCGTCTGCATCTCCGTCAGCGCCTCGCGCCGCCGGGCGTCGAGGGCGAGAAGGGTGTCCACGAGCGCCCCGTCGCCGGTGTTTTTGTGGCGGATGGCCTGCCGGACGGCCTCGGGGTGGTCGCGGATGAATTGCGGGTCGAGCATAGAGGTTGGTCATTTGTCATTTGTCACGGGTCATTCGAGCAGGCGATGCATCGAGTGACCAGGGACCGACGACTAATCCGTGACGATGAGGCCCAGGCGCTGGCCCAGGTGGCGGAGGGCGTCTTCGAGGGGGCGCGGGTGGTAGCCTATTTCGGTTTCGGCCTTGAGGATGTACAGGCCCGTGCGCGGTGGGCGGCGGGCAGGCTGCGAAAAGCGCGTCGCGTCCGTCGGGTGGATGAGGGAGGCGTCCAGGTCGAACACGCCGGCGATGCGCCGGGCAAAGTCGAAAATGGACAGGTACTCGCGCCCCGTCAGGTGGAAGATGCCGCTTTTGCCGTAGCGGATGATTTTTTCCAGCCCGGCGGCAAAGTCCGGCGCATACGTGGGCGTGCGCCACTGGTCGGTGACGACCTCGATGGCCTCGCCGCGCGAGAGCTTGTCCACGACCCAGAGGACGATGTTGCTGCGCCCGCTGGCGTCGGGCATCCCGAAGACGAGGGCGGGGCGGGCGATGGCCCAGCGGTCGCGCCCGGCGTCGCGGGCGGCGTTTTCGCCGGCGAGTTTGCTTTTGCCGTAGTAGTTGACGGGCGCCGGGCGGCTGTTTTCCTTGTACAGCGGCGCCTCGCCGTTGAAGACGAAATCCGTCGAGACCTGCACGAAGCGGGCACCCTGTCGGTGGCACAGGCGCGCCAGCAGGCGCGGCGCGACGGCGTTTGCGTCCCAGCACGCCTTTTTGTCGGCTTCGCACCGGTCCACGTTCGTCATCGCCGCGAGGTTGACGACCACGTCGGGCGTGAAGTCCTGGAACAGGCGGCGGGCGGCGTCCTCGTCCGTCACGTCGAACGGGGTGTAGCCTGCCGAGGCGCCGGTGCGCGGCGCGGCATCGCGGCCCGTGGCGAGCACGTCGTATTCGGGCCGCTCGCTCAGGCGTTGAACGAGTTCCTGGCCCACGAGCCCGTTGGCTCCGGTGATGAGGACGCGGCAGTACAGCATGGACGCAAGATAGCGTCAGAGCGCGTAGCGCGCCCCGACGGCGGCGCCGAGCCACAGGTCGAGGCCGGGCAGCAGGTCGAGCGTGGGCGTGACCTGGAGGAAAATCTCGAAGCGCTCCTGGTAGAAGTTCAGGCCCAGGTTGGCATTGGCGCCCAGCACCAGGTCGTCGTTGCGGGCGCTGCCCAGGTGGACGCCGGGGGCCACGTAGTAATGGAGCGGCGAGGCGGTGAGGGGGTACTCGCGGTGCCGGTTCACGGTGACGTAGGCGCCGCCGTCGTGCGCGGCGAGGGCGCCCGTCCACGAGACGGGGCCGCTGCCGGGCACGCGCAGCGCCAGGCCCGTGGGGTCGCCCACCTGCAAGCCCAGCGCCAGCCCCAGGCGGTCTTGCGCCGCTGCGGGGGCGGCCAGCAGCACCAGCATCAGCAATCCAGAAAGGCGGCGCATGGGCGTTTACGCTTCGTTTTCGAGGGTTTCCATCACCAGGTCTCGGAGGTGCGTGGCGTCCTGGAGTTTGAGGCGGCCGGCCATGAGCAGGCGCAGCTCGCGGCGCCGGGCGGCGCCTTCGTAGCGGTGCTTTTCCTCGTCGGTGTCGGGCTGGCTGGGCGGCACCGCCGAGGGGCGCCCGTCCTCGCCCATCGCCACGAACGTGAAGTAGGCGCGGTTGCACTTGCGGCGCGTGCGGGCGCGCGGGTTCTCGGCCCACACGTTGATCTCGATCTCCATGGACGTGCGGAAGGCGCGGTTGACCTGGGCTTCGAGCACGACGATTTCGCCCATGTAGATGGGGCTGTGAAACTCGACCGAGTCCACGGACGCCGTCACGCTGACCTGCTCGGAATGGCGCTGCGCCGAGATGGCGCTGCACACGTCCATCATGTGCAGCAGGCGCCCGCCCATCAGGTTGCCCAGCCCATTCGTGTCGTTGGGCAGCACGATTTCGTTCATCGTGCAGCGCGAGGCGCGGACGGGTTTGGGGGCGAGCGCGGCGGGGGTTTCGGACATGGGCTTGTGTTATTGGCGCGGCGGAGCGAGGGGCAGCAGAGGGATGCCGTGAACCGCGCCCCTACACGCGGCAACACGAGGAAAGACGCAGCCCCGTCGGGGAAGGTTGGGTGAAACGGTGCGGGGCGTGCAGGGCGAACGCGCGGCGCGCGGCGACGGGGGGCGTCACCCCTCACGCCTCCGACTCGCCCAGCGCCTGCGCGATGTCGGCCACGATGTCCTCGACGTTTTCCAGGCCCACGGAGATGCGGACGAGGCCGGGGGTGATGCCCACGGCGGCGCGCTCGGCGTCGGTGAGTTTGCTGTGCGTCGTCGAGGCGGGGTGGGTGGCGATGGTGCGGCTGTCGCCCAGATTCGCCGTTTTCGAGAGCATCTGCAAACGGTCGAGAAAGCGGCGCCCGCCTTCGAGCCCGCCCTCGGCCTCGAACGTCACGATGCCGCCGCCGCCCGACATCTGCCGCCGCGCGAGGGCGTACTGCGGGTGCGAGGGCAGAAACGGGTAGCGCACGCCGGCCACGCCGGGCTGCGTTTCGAGCCACGTCGCCAGCGCCAGGGCACTCGCCGCGTGCTGCCGGACGCGGATTTCGAGCGTTTCGAGGCTGCGGCTGAACATCCACGCGTTGAAAGGCGACAGGCTCGGCCCCGAGTGGCGGGCGAAAAAGCGCAGCTTCTCGATCCATTCCGCCTTGCCCACCACCACGCCGCCAATGCCGCGCCCCTGCCCGTCAATGTACTTGGTGGCCGAGTGGACGACGAGGTCGGCGCCGTGCCGCAGGGGCTTCTGGAAAATGGGCGTGGCGAAAATGTTGTCCACGACGAGAATCAGCCCGCGCGCCCGGCAGAACTCGGCCAGCCAGTCCAGGTCCACCAGGTCGAGGGCGGGGTTCGAGGGCGTCTCGACATAGACGAGGCGCGTGCGCTCGGTGACGGCGTCGGCCCAGGTATCGGGCGCCGTCTGGCCCACGTAGCGGCTCGTGATGCCCCAGCGCGGCAGAATCTGCGTGAGCAGCTGGTGCGTGGAGCCGAACACCGACCGCGACGACAGGATTTCGTCGCCCGCACCCAGCAGGCCCGCGAACGTCGTGAAAATGGCGCTCATGCCCGAGGCGAGGGCCACGCCGTCGGCGGCGCCTTCGAGCACGCACATGCGCGCCACGAACTCGTCCGTGTTGGGGTTCGAGTAGCGCGAGTAGATGCTGCCCTCGACTTCGTTGGCGAACAGGGCGCGGGCGTGCTCGGCACTTTCAAACGTGAACGACGACGTCAGGTAAAGGCTCGTGGCGTGCTCGCGGTGCGGCGAGGCGCCGGCCTGCGTGCGGATGACGCGCGTGGCGTCACCCTGCGGGGGTTCGTTCGTCATGGATCGTCTCGCCGTTGACGACGATGGCGGTGGTGAGGAGGATGTTTTTGTCCAAGCTCTCGGCAACGGAGCAGTACTTGCGCAGCCCCAGGTCCACGGCGCGGCGGGCGTGGGGAGGCGCGACATCGCCGGTGAAATGGTACGTCACGTGCAGGTGCGTAAAGGGGCGCGGCACGACGCCTTCGGGCCGCGTGCCCTCGACCTCCATCTCGAACGTCTCGACGCGTTGCCGCGCCTTGCGCAGGATGTCGGCCACGTCCATGCCGCTGCACGCGGCGACGGCCGTGGCGAGCAGCTCCATCGGGCTGGCGCCGGCACCGCCGCCGCCCTGCTCGGGAGCCGTGTCGATGGCGACGGTGTTGCCGCGCGCGTTGACGGCCTCGAAGCCAAAAGCGCCGTCGGTGTGGCGAACTCGAATAGTCATTGGCTATTGGTCACTGGTCATTAGGATTGAAAATACCTGCGGCGGCTCCACGCTGTTGTTCTCTCCAATGACCAATATCCCATGACGAATGACCAGCCTCACGTTTTCTGCGGCTTTTTGCGGGCGGCGGGAAAGAGGACGTTGTTCAGGATGAGCCGGTAGCCGGGCGAGTTTTTGTGCAGGTCGAGGTCGGTGGGCGGGTCGCCGACGAGGTGCTGGTAGTCCTCGGGGTCGTGGCCGGCGTAAAAGGCGAAGGTGCCCTGGCCGAGGGTCCCGCTGAGATACTTGACCTCGTCGCGCCCCGGCGCCTCGGCCATCACGACGGTGCCGGGCTTGAGCAGGCTTTTCCGAAACGCCGTCGTCTGGCCCAGAAAGCCCTTTATCGTCGCCACGTGGTTCTGCGTGAGCATCGTGGGCACGGGGTCCCACTTGGCCGAGAAGCTGAACAGGGTGAAGTAGTCCGTGAGCGGGTTGCGCAGCGCGGGCGGCGGCGCGCCCGTGTCAATGTCGGAGTGCTCGTACTCGGTCGCGTTGTAGATGGGCGTGAAGTCCTGGAAGGCGAGCGTGGGGCCGAAGTCGAGGCGGGCCGTGGCGTCGGCGTCGGCGGCGTCGCCGTCGTACTCGGCGGGCACGATGTCGGTAGCGTGGGCGGCGAGGGCGAGGTCGAAGGTGTCGGTTCCGCTGCACATGGCAAAGAGAAAGCCGCCGCCTTCGATGTAGGCGCGCAGCATCTGGGCCACGCGGAGCTTGAGTTCACTCACCTTGCGGAAGCCGTGGCGGCGCGCGTCGGCCTCGGCCTGCCGCTGCTGCTCGACGAACCACGGCTGGTTGCGGTACTGGTAGAACTTGCCGTACTGGCCCGTAAAATCCTCGTGGTGGAGGTGCACCCAGTCGAACTCGGCCAGCCGCCCGTC
>CBDUCD010000069.1:0-10970 GCA_965365535.1 uncultured Rhodothermales bacterium
TCACCCCTCCTCCAGCACGTCCAGGCTGCTGGCGGGGAAAAGGGCCGGGCCGTTGAAGCGCGTGCCGGGCGGGCCGTTTTCGAGTTTGAGGACGCCGCGCGGGCAGACCGTCGCGCAGATGCCGCAGCCCACGCACGAGGCGCGCACGACGTGCTGGCCGCGCTGCGCGTACCACTTCACGTCGATGCCCATCTCGCAGTACGTCGAGCAGTTGCCGCACGAGATGCACTGCCCGCCGTTCGTGGTGATGCGGAAGCGCGAGAAAAAGCGCTGTTGCAGCCCCAGAATCGCCGCCATCGGGCAGCCAAAGCGGCACCACACGCGCGTGCCCATCAGGGGGTAGAAGCCCACGCCCACGACGCCCGAGAACACGAGGCCGATGGCAAAGCCGTACGTCTGCGAAAAGACGCCGCTCAGCCCGCCCAGCACCGCGCCGCCCATCGCGCTGTTGAGCCACAGCAGCGCCGTCGTCACGACGACAAAGGCGAGCACGCCGTGCACCATCCACCGCTCCACCTTCCACGCCCGCAGCGACTTGTCCGAAAGCTGCCGGTAGGGGTCGCCCGCCGTCTCGGCCAGCCCGCCGCAGCCGCACACCCACGAGCAGTACCACCGCTTGCCGAAGAAATACGTCAGCACGGGCGTCACGACGAGAATCATCGCGAGGGCAAACGCGAACAGGGCGACGGGCAGCCAGCCCAGCGCACCCGGCCAGCCGTAATCGTACTTGAGCGGCCAGAAGTAGTGGAAGTAGAACTCGGGCCGGTTCAGCGCGACGAGCAGATACGGGATGGCAAAGCCGAAGCCCGCCTGGAAAAACATCACGCTGAAGGTGCGAATCGTCTGGTAGCGCGTGTGCCGGTACTTGGCCAGCGCCCGCACGCCCATCACGACGACGGCAAACGTGTAGAGCGACCCGTACGCCACCCACCGGCGCGACGCGACGCCCTCGGGGTAGCCGATGGCGTCGGCGAGCGGACTGAACAGGGCGACGAGGCCCGCGAGCGCGCCGGGCCACCAGTAGAGCAGGCAGTAGAAAAGCGTGAAGGCGACGGCCACGCCCCACCCCACGAGCCCGCGCGCCGTCTGCCCCGACTGCCAGACGCCGTCGTTGTCCACGCCCGCGGGCTTTTTCCAGTAGCGCCACGCCAGCCCGACGGTGCCCGCCGCCGTCGCCCCCAGCCCGACGGCCAGGAGGCCCGGAAACGCCGCGCCCGCAAGGGCAGCGGCAAGGGCCGCCAGCCCCACCACGACGAGAACCACGCCCACCCGCTCGGGGGCCGAAAGGTGGGTGGATGGGGCCGTGAGGGCCAGGCTGGGTTCAGGATTCATGCGAGGTGGAGGGTGGTTTCCATTCCCAGCCGCCCCCGCGCCGCCGCAAAGGCGCGCTGGATGCGGGGCTCGGGGCGGGCGTGGAACTCGGGGTCGAAGTTGGCGCGGTCCAGCCCGGCGACGACCTCGGCGAGGGGCGTTCGGCGGGCGATCCAGTCGCGGCACACGTCGGCGCGGTAGCGCGTGCCCAGCACGTTCACGCCCGCGAGGGCACCCGTGCGCCCCTCGTACACGAGGCGGACGAGGCGCCGCCCGTCCTGCCAGACGACGCTGGCCAGGCCCGGCACGTCGCCCGCGGGCACGGCGCCGTACTGCTGCCATTCGAGGGTGTAGAACTTGGCCGAGTTGAAAAAGACGCCTTTCTCGAACGGCACCCCCTCGCCCAACAGGTTGCGGGCGGCGAAAAAGCCCTGCCTGCGGGCGCTGTACCACAACTGCTCGACCGGCGCGTGGCCCCGTTCGGGGCTGCGCCACTGGGCGCAGTCGCCGGCGGCAAACACGTCGGGGGCACTCGTTTGCAGGAACTCATCTACCAGCACACCCTGCGCGGTTTCGATGCCCGAGCCGTCCAGCGCCGCGAGGTTGGGCCGGACGCCGACGGTCGCGCCCACCACGCCGGCGGGAATGGTTTCGCCGCCCGCTGTCACGACGCCCTCGACGCGATTTTCGCCGGTGAAGCGCGCCACCTCGGTTTCCATCCTGAGGTCAATGCCGTGGCGTCGGATTTCGGCTTCGACGAGATGGGATTCTTCGGGCGGCAGCGTTTTGCCCATGAAGCGGGCGTCGCGCACCAGAAACGTTACGGGCACGCCCCGCGAATGCAGCATCTCGGTCAGCTCGACGCCCGTCAGCCCGCCGCCCACGACGACGGCCCGCCCCACGCCCTCGCCCCGCCCGACGTGCGCGTCGAGCCTTTCCACGTCGCCGATGCCGTAAAGCGGGAAGATGCCCGCGAGCGTCTCGCCCGGCCACCCCGCCCGCACGGGCGACGAGCCCGTGGCGACGAGCAGGCGGTCGTAGGGGAGCGTGCTGCCGTCGGCCATCACGAGGTGGCGGGCGGCGGGCGCGACGCGGGCCACGCGGGCGCGCCGCCGCTCGATGCGGTTGTCGGCCCAGAAACGGTCTTCGTAGAGCTTGGTGTCCTGGTAGCGGACGTGGCCCATGAACACGTACATGAGGGCCGTGCGGGCGTACGGGTGGTCGGTTTCGTCCGAGATGAGGGTGATGCGGGCGCCGCTGTCGGCCTTGCGCAAGTGGCGGGCGGCCGTCGTGCCGGCGATGCCGTTGCCGAGAATGGCGTAGTGCATGGGGCTGGCAGGAAAATGGGGCGCGGTAATTCTCGGAATCCGGGGGCCGGCGGCGGGGCGCGGCAGTATAACTTCGCCCCACGCAATCCCGACCCCTGTGACGTACGGCATCACCGGCAACACCAACAAGGAACGTTTGTGGCAGCCTGCCGCAGACCTGGCGCGGTGGATGATGGAGCAGGGCATCGCGTTCTGCCTGTCGCCTGCCGTGGCCGAGGGGCTGATCGGGCGCGGCCTGCTGCCCGCGCAGACGTGTACGGCCCACCAGGACCCCGAACTGGAGCGCGCCGACGTGCTGCTGTCTTTCGGCGGCGACGGCACGCTGCTGCACACCGCCCGCGCCGCCGGCGCCAGCGGCCCGCCCATCCTGGGCATCAACATCGGGCGGCTGGGCTTTCTGGCCGACATCGAGGTGGGGCAGATGCGCGAGGCCATCGCGGCGATAGAAGGGGGCGCCTACCGCATCGAAGAGCGCAGCGTCATCGAGGCGGCGATGCCGGGGCGCACGCTGGCCACGCCGCGCTGGGCGCTCAACGAGGTCGTCATCGAGCGCAGCGGCGCCGCCGGGCTGCTCACCATCCGCGTCGAGGTGGACGGCACGTTTCTCAACGACTACTGGGGCGACGGCCTCATCATCAGCACGCCCACGGGTTCGACGGCCTACTCCCTCTCCGTCGGCGGCCCGATTGTGAGCCCCGACGCGCGCGTGCTCGTGCTGTCGCCGCTCGCGCCGCACACGCTCACGGCCCGCCCCATCGTGCTGCCGGATGCGTCGCGGTTGCGGCTCCAGGTGCACAGCAACGGGCAGCCCTACGTCGTCGCCGCCGACGGCGAGAGCACCATCTGCCACGAGGAGGGGGTGCCCATTTTGCTGCACCGCGCCGCGCACGCCGTGCGGCTGGTGAAGCTGCCCGAGCAGCACTACTTCGCCACGCTCCGGCAAAAGCTGATGTGGGGCGAGGGCCGCAAAGGCTGGTCGGCGGACGACTAGCGGGGCGCGTATTTTCGGGCATGGACTCCCCCGCTGCCCCCGCCTCTGCCCCGGCCCTCCACCTGCCGGAGGCGCCGCGCTGCCTCAACTGCGGCACGGCGCTTCAGGGGCCTTTCTGCCACGCCTGCGGGCAGGAGGGTGCCAGTCGCAACCTGTCGCTGGGCGCGCTGGCACACGACTTCCTGGGCGACTTTTTCTCGTTCGACGGGCGCTTTTTCCGGACGCTGCGCCCCCTTTTCAGCCGTCCCGGCGCCCTTACCGTCGCGTTTGCACAGGGGCACCACGCGCCGTACGTGCCTCCCATCCGGCTCTACGTGTTTTCGAGCTTCGTGCTGTTTCTCGTCATCACGCTGCTCAAGATGGACCCGGGGGCCGCCCTCGTGAACACGGGCGGGGGTGCCGCAGACTCGACGGGCGCCCGGACGCTGACGGCCAGCAACCGCGCCGAACTCGAAGCCGAGATAGACTCGCTGCGCAGTGTGCTGGCGGGCACGCCGGCGACGCCGGCGGCAGACACCACCGCGCCCGCATCGCAGCCCGACCCTTTCCACGCGGAGGTGGGCGGCGCGGACGTTTCGAGGTCGGCCTTCGGGCGCTTTCTCAAGTCCAAAACCCTGCGCGTCTCCGACGATCCGATGGAGTTCGTACGGTTTATCGGCAGCAAGGTGCCCCTCCTGCTGTTTCTGCTCGTGCCTGTCTTTGCCGCCGAACTCAAGGTGCTCTACATCCGGCGCAAAAAGTTTTACGTGCAACACCTCGTGTTCGCGCTGCACCTGCACGCTTTTGCGTTTCTGCTGCTGGCGCTGCTGCTGGTGCTGAGCAGGTTCTGGGTGCCCGTTCTGCTGGGCGTCTGGCTGGTTCCGCTTTACCTTTTTCTGGCGCTGCGGCGCGTGTACGAACAGTCGCGCGTAAAGACGTTTTTCAAGGAATGGGCGCTGCTGGGGATGCACAGCTTTGTCGCCTCGCTCGTGCTCGTGGTGTACGTGTTCGTGCTACTGGCCGTTTACTGATGCGGCTCCGTGCCGGCCCTCGTCTTTTCCGCCCTGCTTTCTCTCGCCCATGCTCCGTCTCTACCCTTTTCTGCTGCTCGTTGCCCTGTCCGCCTGCTCGGCGTCGCGCCCGGCCTTCGAGGCGCCGGTGCGGGCGCTGCCCGACGCGTTTCCCAACCACACCGCCGCGCAGATCCGCGAGCGCGTGGCGGCGGCGGCGCAGGGACTGGACGGGCTGGCCGCCGAGGGCGACATCGCCCTTTCGTCGCCCCGGCAGAGCGGGCGCTTCGGGATGCGCCTCGTCGCCGACGCGGGCGGCCACCTCTACCTCACCATCCGCCCCGGCTTCGGCATCGAGGCGGCGCGCGTGCTGGTGCGCCCCGACAGCTTTTTCGTCCACAACCGGCTGGACAACACGCTGCTCTACGGCTCGACGGTGGACGCCCTCGCCGCCCTGCCCGTGCCCCTCAGCGCCGAGGACGGCTTTGCAACCGTCGCGGGCCTGCTCGTGCCGCCCGTCGGCCCGGGCGCGACGCTGCGCGCCGACAGCCTCTACTACTACCTCACGAGCGCCGACGGCCGCCGCGTGGTGACCGTTGACCCGGCGCTGTGGCGCGTGGTGCGCAGCGTCACCTACAGCGCTGGCGGCGCCCTCGAAGAAGAGCGGCGCTTCGAGCGTTTTGTCCAGGTGGACCGGTGGGTGCTGCCGCAGCGCGTCTTTATCGTGCGCCCCGAAGACCGCTTGCAGGCCACGCTGGTGTACCGGAAGCTGACGCCCAACCCCGCCGAGGCGCCGCCCGCCCGCCTCGTCGTGGGCGAGTCGGCGCGGCGCATCGCCGCCGACGAGCAGTAGGCGCGCCGTGTATTTTCGCCCCTCCGCCCTTCCGTCCATGCGCACAGCCCTGACTCTTTTCGCGCTGATGGTGCTGCCGGCGCTGTGCGCGGCCCAGCAGGACACGACGCAGGCGCCCACGCGGCAGCGGCTGGAGGCGCTGCGCCGCCAGATCGAGGAGGACCAGCAGCGCCTGTCGCAGACGCGCGCCGCCGAGCGGGCGTCGCTGGGGACGCTGGAAGGACTCGAACGCCAGATTGCCCAGCGCGAGGCGCTCGTGGGCACGTACCGGCGCCGCGTGGGCGAGCTGGCCCGCGAGCGCGAAACGCTGGCCGGCGAACTCGGCCAGCTTACCGTCCAGCTCCAGGCGCTGCGCGAGCAGTACCGGCGGCGCGCCGTCCACCTCTACAAGCGCGGGCGCCGCCACGACCTCGCCCTCATCCTGTCGGCGGGCTCCATCAACGAGATGGTGCGGCGCACGCGCTACCTCCACCGCTTTGCCCAGCAGCGCCAGCGCCGCCTCGCAGCCCTGCACCAGGCCCAGCGCGCCGTCGAGCAGCGGCGCCGCCAGATTACGGCCTCCACCGACGAGGCCCGCCAGGTCATCACCGACGCCGCCCGGCAGCAGCAGCAACTCAGCGGCCTGCGCGGCGAGCGCAGCCGCGTCGTGGCCGCCCTCCGCCAGCAGGGCCGGCAGATCGAAGCCGAAATTGCCCGCAAGCGGCAGGCCGCCGACCGCCTCGAAGCCCAGATCCGCAGCGTCGTCGCCGCCGAGACGGCCCGGCGCCGCGAGCGCGCCAACCCCGCCGAAACCGCCGCCTTCGAGGCCCTCTCGGGCTCGTTCGAGCAGAACCGCGGCAAGCTGCCGTGGCCCTCCGAGGGCGTCGTCGTCGAACCTTTTGGCGACCTCACCAACCCGGCGACGGGCACCAAGACGCCCAACCCCGGCGTCCTCATCGCCACGCGCCCCGGCGTGGACGTGCGCGCCGTGTTCGAGGGAACCGTCTCGCGCGTAGATGCCATGCCCGACTTTGGCACGTACGTCCTTGTGCAGCACGGCGACTACCAGAGCCTGTATTCCAACTTCTCGACGGTCGCCGTCCGCGCGGGCGACCACGTGGCCGCCGGGCAGCCCATCGGGCAGGCGGGCACCAGCAGCCAGCCGCGCGGGCCGGGCGTCTTTTTCGCCCTGTTCCGCAAGGGCGCCGCCATCAACCCGCAACCGTGGCTGCGCGGGCGCTGACGGCAGAAGTTGGGTGGCCAGAGGTTGACCTGCCGGAGGCGCTTCAGTAGAATGCCCACGTCCCTTTCGCCCCGAACCCCGACCCCTGCCATGCCCGACACGCCTCCGCTCCAGTACGCCCCTTCCCCGGCTTTTGCCCGCGACGCCCGCCTCGCCTCGCCCCAGGCGTACCACGACATGTACCGCCGCTCGGTCGAGGATAACGAAGGCTTCTGGCGCGACCAGGCCAGCCGGCTGAGCTGGTACGCGCCCTTCAAAACCGTCAAAGACGTGTCGTTTCGCTTTGACGACGTGCACATCCGCTGGTACGCGGGCGGCACGCTGAATGCCTGCTACAACGCCCTCGACCGCCACGTCGAGGCCGGGCGCGGCGACAAGACGGCGTTCATCTTCGAGCCCGACAGCCCCGACACGCCCGGCGAGCGCATTTCGTACCGCGACCTGCTGGCGCGCGTCGAGAAAATGGCGAACGTGCTCAAGGCGCACGGCGTCCGCAAAGGCGACCGCGTGACCATCTACCTGCCCATGATTCCCGAGGCGCCCGTGGCCATGCTGGCCTGCGCCCGGCTGGGCGCCGTCCACTCGGTCGTCTTTGCCGGCTTCTCGCCCGACAGCCTCGCCGACCGCATTCTCGACGGCCAATCCACCTTTGTCATCACCGCCGACGAGGGGCGGCGCGGCGGGCGCACGGTGCCGCTCAAGGAAAACGTGGACAAGGCGCTTGAACGCTGCCCGGGCGTGCGCGCCGTGCTCGTCGTCCAGAATACCGGCGGCGAGGTGGCGTGGCACAAGGGGCGCGACGTGTGGTACCACGAGGCCACGGCGCACGTCGAAAGCACCTGCCCGTGCGAGCCCGTGGACGCCGAGGACCCGCTTTTCATCCTCTACACGAGCGGCTCGACGGGCAAGCCGAAAGGCGTCGTCCACACCACGGCGGGCTACCTCGTCTATACCAGCCTGACGCACGAACTCGTCTTCGACCTGCGCCCCGACGACGTGTTCTGGTGCTCGGCGGACGTGGGCTGGGTGACGGGCCACTCGTACATCGTCTATGGCCCGCTCACGAACGGCGCCACCCAGGTGCTTTTCGAGGGCGTGCCCACGTACCCGGACGCGAGCCGGTTCTGGCAGGTGTGCGATAAGCACGGCGTCACGATTTTCTATACGGCGCCCACGGCCATCCGGGCGCTCATGGCCAAGGGCAACGCGTTTGTCGAGCAGACGCGGCGCTCGAGCCTGCGCCTGCTCGGGACGGTTGGCGAGCCCATCAACCCCGAGGCGTGGCGCTGGTACCACGAGGTCGTGGGCGAGGGCCGCTGCCCCATCGTGGACACGTGGTGGCAGACCGAGACGGGCGGCACGCTGATCGTGGGGCTGCCGGGCGCCGTCGCCCAGAAGCCCGGCTCGGCGGGGCTGCCCTTTTTCGGCGTCCAGCCCGAAATCGTGGACGGCAGCGGCAACGTCCTCGAAGGCGCCGCCACGGGCATTTTGCTTCTCAAAGACTCGTGGCCCGGCCAGGCGCGGACGGTCTGGGGCAACCACGAGCGCTTTGTGCAGACGTACTTCTCGCAGTTCGAAAATCGCTACTTCACCGGCGACGGCTGCCGCCGCGACGACGACGGCTACTACTGGATTACGGGCCGCGTGGACGACGTGATCAACGTGTCGGGGCACCGCATGGGCACCGCCGAGATCGAGAGCGCCCTCGTGCTGCACCCCGCCGTGGCCGAGGCCGCCGTCGTGGGTTTTCCGCACGACATCAAAGGGCAGGGCATTTACGCGTACGTGACGCTGGGCGTGGGCCACGAGCCCACCGACGCGCTGCGCGCCGCGCTTGCCGAGCACGTCGGGCAGGCCATCGGCCCCATCGCCCGCCCCGACTTTATCCAGTTCGCGCCCGGGCTGCCCAAAACGCGGTCGGGCAAAATCATGCGCCGCATCCTGCGCAAAATCGCCGAGAACGACCCCGCCCACCTGGGCGACACGAGCACGCTGGCCGACGCTTCGGTCGTGGACGACCTGGTGGCGCACCGCCGCCAGGCCTGACGGGCCACCTTTCTACTCGACGCACGCGAGCGCTGCCGTGTGCTGCGCGCCCCCGGCCACGAGCCGGACGACGTACAGCCCCGACGCGCCTGCACACGACCACGCCCGCGTGTGGGCGCCGGCGGGCAGAAGCCCGTTTTCGAGCCGCGCCACCTGCCGCCCCAGCGCGTCGAACACGTCGAGCGTGACGGCGCCGGCGTGCGCGAGCGTAAACGGCACCCGGACGCTGCCCCGCGCCGGGTTGGGATAGGGCTGCGCCAGGCCGGCGGCAGCAGGGGTTTCGGGCGCCGCCGCGTCCGTTGCCGCCCCGCCTTCGGTCACCTCGAAGGTGACGCTTTCCGCGGTGCCTGCCGGCGACAGGCGCGCCACGATGACGAGGCGGGGCGAGACGAAGCGCAGCGCCACGGCGGTGTCGGGCCGCGCCCCGGCGCCGTCCTGGACGGTCGTGATGCGCGTTTCGCGCACGACGACGCCCTCGGCCTCGGCAACGGCGGTGCGGGCCGTGCCCCACGCCACGACGGCGCGCTCGACCACCACGTCCTGCAAGGCCAGCCGCTCCTCGCCCGCCCGGAACGACTGCCCGAAGCGACTCGTCCACTGCTGGCCCATTTCGAGCGGAAAGGCCAGCACGCGGTCGCCGCGTGTGTTTTCGATGCTGCCCACGGGCGCCTCGGGCGCCGCCTGCCCTGCCGAGCCGTAGCTGTCGAGGGCGTCGGCGTTGAGGTGCTGGTAGAGGTAGAGTTCGGCGGCGCCTTCGTGCAGCAGGGTGACGCGGTTGGCGGCGGCAAAGGCGGCCAGGGCGCAGCCCGGCGTGGACGGCGCGCACGAGGCCGGCACCAGCGTCTGCACGGACGGCGGGCCCAGCAGGGCGTCCATCAGGCTGAACACGTGGGGGCCGCCCGTCTGCGCCAGCGCTGCCGCAAGGGCCTCCGGGTTGGCGGCGCCGTACAGCGCCCGCGTGCGCGCGCGGCCCTGCACCGCGTCGAAGTCGGCAGCGCGAAAGGTGGGCTGCGCGTGGAGCGCCGTGGCTACGAGGGCGAAAGCGCCGGCGAGGCAGAACAGGTAGCGTGAAAACATGGGAACGCGGTTGAGGTGCTATCCCCTCTATCGGCCTCCGCGCTCGGTATCCTAATCCCCGCCGCCCGATCTTCGCCTGTTACGGCTTGCCTCTGCCCTCCTGGCTGACCTTTACCAGGCGACGGGCGTACTTTCACTTACCATCCTTCTGCCGTTCATGGAACTGATTCTGCCCACCGAGCCCACCCCCGAATACGAGAACCTGGCCAAGGCCGAGGTGCTCACCACCCTCGAACCCCTTGTCGAGGAGATGATGGAAGACCACAAGCGCAAGCGGCGCCTCTGGTTTTCGAGCGACTTCCTGCCCGCCGACGAGCAGTCGGGCGAGGAGGAAGAACGCCTGCTCACCCGCCTGCGCGAGCGCGCCCGCGGCCTGCGCGACTCCGTCCGCGTCTCCGTCGCCCTCGGCCTGCTCACCGAAGAAGGGCTGCCGCACTTCCACCGCCTGCTGGCCAAGTACCTGGGCGACAACAGCGTCTGGCACAAGTGGAACCTGATGTGGACCGCCGAGGAAGACCGTCACGGCGTCATTTTGCACGACTACGCCCGCGACGCGCGCCTTTTCCGCAGCCGCGACATTGACCAGATGCAGTACGCCTACCTCGAAGCCGGCTTCCACCCCGACTGGGACACCGACCCCTACAAGGTTTTCGTCTATACGACGCTTCAGGAGCGCGCCACCCAGGTGACGCACATGGGCACGGGCCGCTTCGTGGGCGACGACGAGCCCGTCCTCAAAGGCATCCTCTCCAGCATCGCCGCCGACGAGGCCAAGCACTTCTCGTTCTACCGCAAGGCGTTCAAGGGCGTGCTCGAACTCGACCCCAACCGCGCCCTCCAGTCCGCCCTCGCCATCCTGCCCGCCATTGACATGCCCGGCGTGTCCATGCCCAACTTCCGCGACATGGCGGACGTGGTGCGCCGCGTGGGCATCTACGGCCCCTTCGACTACAAAAAGATCGTCGAGGAAGCCCTCTCGTTCTGGCAGATAGACCTGCTCGAAGGACTCAGCGAGGCCGGGCGCCGCGCGCAGGAGAAAATCCTCGCCATCCCCAAGCGCCTGCAGAAGGTGGGCGAGTACATCGAACGCAAACGCGACGCGAAAACGTTCTCGTTCGACTTCATCTACGGCCGCTCGTTTGCCGTCGAATGA
>CBDUCD010000070.1:0-10919 GCA_965365535.1 uncultured Rhodothermales bacterium
CGCTGGGCGAAAAAGGCGCGCAGGAGGGCCGCCGCCCGGTCGGCCTCGACGCCCGAGACGGTTTCGGTGCGGTGGTTGAAGCGCCCGTCCTGGGGGATGTGGTAGAGGGTGCCGCAGGCGCCGGCCTTTTCGTCGAAGGCGCCAAAGACGAGGCGGGGGATTTTGGCCCACAGCAGGGCGCCCGCGCACATGGGGCACGGCTCGAGCGTCACGTAAAGCGTGCAGCCTTCGAGGTACTTCTGCCCCGTCGTCTCGCAGGCCGCCGTGAGGGCAATCATCTCGGCGTGCGCCGTCGGGTCTTTCAGTTGCTCGACGGCGTTGCGCCCGCGCCCGACGATCTCGCCGCCGCGCACCACGATGGCGCCGATGGGCACCTCGCCCGCCTCGAAGGCCCGCTCGGCCTCGCGCAGCGCCACGCGCATCCACCGGCGGTGCAGGGCGGAGTCGTCGGGGTCGGAGGGCGGCATCGCGGGGCGTGGCAGGGGCTGAAAGGTCGGGAGGTCAGCGCGGGTGGATTTCGCGTCGCCGCGCCGCGCCCAGCCCCATCGCCACCTTGCCGCCGATCACGAGCAGCAGGAAAACGAGCGGCACCGTCCACGCGTCCGTCACGTCGTGCAGCAGGCCGAACACGATGGGGCCGGTGGCGGCCAGCAGGTATCCCACCGACTGCGCCACGCCCGAGAGTTCCGTCGCCGTCTCGGTGTCGGGCGCGCGCAGCACGATAAACAGCAGCGACAGCCCGAAGGTGCCGCCCAGGGCAAAGCCGATCAGTCCCACGAGAAACGGCGCGAGGGTGGTGCCCGGCAGCAGCAGCCCGCCAATCCCGACGGTTTCCAGCAGCAGCAGCAGGGCGACGGGCAGGCGCTGGTCGTAGAGGCGCCCCGCCCACGTGGGCACGAGCAGGGTGCCGAAAATGCCCACGCCCTGCGACAGCGCCAGCAGCCATCCGGCGTACGCCGCGTCCACGCCCCGGCTTTGCAGCAGGTCGGGCAGCCAGGCCAGCAGCACGTAAAACGTCATGGACTGCAAGCCCATGAAAAGGGCCACCTGCCACGCCAGCGCCGACCGGCCCAGGTGGGCAAGCGAGGCGCGCAGGCTGCCGCCCTGCCGGGGCCGCGTGTGGGCGCGCAGCTGGGGCAGCCACACCACGAACGCCACGAGGGCGGGCACGGCCCACGCGCCCAGCGAGCCGCGCCAGCCGAGGGCAGCGGCCAGGGGCACGCTCACGCCCGCCGCAACCGTCGCCCCGACGCCCATCGCACTCGAATACAGACTCGTCATGACGCCCGTGTGGCCGGGGAAATCGCGCTTGACGAGGGCCGGCAGCAGCACGTTGCCGCACGCAATGGCGACGCCCAGCGCCACCGTCCCCGCGAACAGCAGCGCGACGGACGGCAGGGCGCGCAGGCCCGTGCCGGCGGCCAGCAGCAGCAGGGCGGCGGCCAGCGTCCCCTCCAGCCCCAGCCGCCGCGTGGCCAGGGGCGTCAGCGTCGAGACGACGCCGAAGGCGAGCAGGGGCAGCGCCGTCAGCAGGCCCAGCGCCGTGTTGGAAAGCCCCGTGCCCGCCCGGATGTCGCCCACGAGCGGCCCCACGCCCGCGAGGGACACGCGCAGGTTGAGTGCGATGAGGACGATGCCGGCGACGAGCAGCCCGCGCGGTAGCAGGGTTCGGGTGGTGGGCGGGGGCGAAGTCGGCATGGAGGGGTGGACGGCGCGGCGGAGGCAGAAACGGCATCGCACCGCCGGGCAGGCGGGTAGTTTCTCGCGTTTTCCGCGTATGCGCCCCTCCTGGTGGCCTACTGCCGGCCCCAGCGGGCGCGGTACTCGGCCAGCCGCTCGTCGGACTGCTGCACGATGAGGTGGCTGGCGCCCAGGTTTTCGCGCAGCGTGGCGGCACTTTCTTCGAGCAGCCGCAGCGCCTCACCCGAGGGCGCCAGGTGGCCCAGCACGCTGCCCAGAATGCTGGCCGTGACGGCGGTTTCGGTGTGCCCCGGCGGCAGCGCCTTTTGCCGGATGGCGAGCGCCTCGCGCAGCGGCGCCACGGCACCCCGGTCGTTGCCGCGCGCGCTGCGCACGGCGCCCAGGTTGTGCAGGCCGTAGGCGAGGTACGGATGGTCGGGCGGCAGGCCGGCGCGCCACACGGCAACGGCCTCGGCATAGCCCTTTTCGGCCCCGGCCAGGTCGCCCTGCCGGCGGCGCACGGCGGCCAGGTTGTTGATCTGGATGCCCACGTTGGGGTGCGCCGCGCCCATCGTCTCTTTCAGCATCACGATGCCCTGTTCGAGCAGCGCCGCCGCCCCCTCCAGCGAGTCCTGGTCGGTGCGGAGCGTGGCGAGGTTGCTCAGCCCATACGCCACCTGCGAGTGCGACGGGCCGTAAAGCTGCCGGTAGAGGGCGAGGGCCTGGGTGTAGAGCGTGTCCGCCTCGGCCAGGTCGCCCAGGTCGTGGCGGAGGATGCCGAGCTGGGTAAGGGCATTAGCCACCTCGGGATGCGCGCGCCCGTGCCGCGCGACGAGGATGGCAAGCTGACGGCGGTAAAGCGGCTCGGCGGCCTCGCTGGAGTCCTCGTCGGCCAGCAGCGTTGCCAGGTTGCCCAGGTCAACGGCCACCTCCTCGTGGTCGGGGCCGTACGCCTTTTCGTCGAGGGCGAGGGCCTGTTCCAGCAGGGGTCTGGCACTGTCGTAGCGGCCCATTTCCCACAGCAGCACGCCCAGGTTGGTCATGCTTTTGCCCACGCGCGGGTCGCCGGCGGGGAAATGGGCGCTGTCGGCGGCGAGGGCGGCGCGCAAAAGGGGTTCGGCATCGTCGTAGCGGCCCATCTTCTGGAGCGTCTGCCCGAGGGCGGACTGTGAGGCCGACACGTCGGGGTGATCGGGCCCGTACAACCCTTCGCGCAGCGCGACGGCCTGCCGCAGTTGCCCCTCGGACTCGTCGTAAAGCCCCAGTTGGAAGTACGAGACGCCCAGCGTCTGCCGGATGGCGGCCTCGACGGCGGGCTGGCCGGCGAAGTTTTGCGCCGCCTGCGCGGCTGCCGAGTCGAGCAGCGTCGCCACGCGCACGTCGCGCCCGTCGGCGTAGGGCGTCGGCGCGGCCAGCATCCCCAGCAGAAACGTGTTGATGCCCTCGGCCCTGGCGGCTTCGGCGCGGGCGTGGCCGGCCTGCACGAGCGTCGCCGACAGCCCGGCCACGACCGACAGCAGCAGCAGCAGGGACGCCGCCACGCCCACGCGGTGCCGCCGCGCGAAGCGCCCGGCGCGGTAGCGCAGCGTGTCGGGGCGCGCCGCCACGGGCAGCCCGTCGAGGTGGCGGCGCAAATCGTCGGCGAGGGCGGCGGCAGACTCGTAGCGGCGCTCGGGCTCTTTGGCCAGCGCCTTGAGCACGACGGTGTCGAGGTCGCCGCGCAGCGCCCGCCGGCGCGGCGGCGCCTCAGCCACGGTCGAGGGCGGCGGCGGCGCCTCCCCGGTCACCACGCGCTCGGCCTCGCCCGCCGACCGGCCCGCGAGTTCGTAGGGGCGCCGGCCCGCCAGCAGTTCGTAGAGCACGACGCCCAGGCTGTACACGTCGGTCGCCGTCGTGATGGGCTGGCCCTGAAACTGCTCGGGCGCCGCGTACGCGGGCGTCAGGATGCCGCGCGAGGTTTCGAGCACGTCGCCGTCGTCGCCCAGCAGCTTGGCGATGCCGAAGTCGAGCAGCTTGACGGCGGGCACGCCCGGCACGTCTTCGACGACGAGCACGTGCCCGGGCTTGAGGTCGCGGTGGACGACGAGGCGGCGGTGCGCGTACGCGACGGCCTCGCAGACCTGCAAAAACAGCCGGATGCGCGCCTCGACGCCCAGCGCGTGCCGCTCGGCGTACGCCGTGATGGGCTCGCCCTCCACGATTTCCATTGCCAGGTAGGGGCGCCCGTCGTCGGCCACGCCGCCGTCGAGCAGGCGCGCCACGCCCGGGTGGTCGAGGCCCGCCAGCAGTTGCCGCTCGCGCAGAAAGCGGTCGGCAAAGTCGCGGCTCGCGCCCGCCCGCACCAGCTTCAGGGCCGCCGCGCGGCGGTACGCCCCGTCGGCGCGCTCGGCGGCATAGACGATGCCCATGCCGCCCTCGCCCAGCACGTCGCTGATGCGCCACGGCCCCACGCGCGCCAGCCGCGGGTGGGCGATAGGCGTCTCGAAGGCCGCCTCGCTTTCCGCCGACAGGTGGGCCTCGACGAGGGCCGCGGCCTCGGCCCGCAGCGCCGCGTTGCCCGCGCAGGCGCCGTCGAGAAAGGCGTCGCGCTCGGCTGCCGGCAGGTCGAGGGCGTCGGCCACGATGTCGCTGAGCTGGTTCCAGAAGGCAGGTTCCATAGCTTTTGAGGCGTTTTCAGGCGGCCAGTTCGCGGTAGAGCCAGGCCCGCGCCACCGTCCATCGCCGCTTGGCCGTCCGCTCGGACATGCCCAGCACGGCGGCGGCCTCGGGGATGGATAGTCCCGTGAAGTAGCGCAGCTCGACCAGTTGCACCTGCTCGGGGTCAATGCGGGCGAGCTTTTCGAGGGCCTCGTCCACGCCCAGCACTTCTTCGGTGCGCAGGCCCGGCACGTCGCCGCCCAGCACGTCGAGCGAGACGGGCGCTTCCTTGCCGCCGCGTTTCTGCGCGTGCTGGGCGCGGGCGTAATCCACGAGCACGCTGCGCATGACGCGCGCGGCGACGCGGAAAAAGTGCTGGCGGTCGTTCCAGCCGGCGTCGCCGCGGACGAGCTTTTCGTACGCCTCGTGCACCAGCGCCGTCGTGTTGATGGTTTCGAAGCCGCCGCTGCGCGCCCGCTGCCGGTGCGCGATGGCGTGAAGCTGTTCGTAGATGAGGGGCAGCAGCCTGTTGAGGGCGGTGCGGTCCCCGTCGCGTGCGGCTTCGAGCAGGCGCGTCACGTCGGCGGCAGGGGGAGGCGTCATCGGGCGGTCTGTCGGGGGGAAGGGCGCGAGGTGGAGAATAGGGCCTATTGGTCGTACCGGCAATGCACTTCCCGCGCACGGCGGGCGCACCGGCGGTGGAACCGCCCCCACCGCCCTACGTGCTACCGCCCCCGCCTTTCAGCCCCGGCGGCGCGCCCCTTTTCTGCATGAACGCCCCCCAACCGACCACCTTCGGCAACCTCAAAAAGTCCGGCTACCGGCCCCGCTCCGTCAAAGACGAGGTGCGCGCCAACCTCATCGCCGCGCTGCGCGAGGGGCGCGACCTGTTTCCGGGCATCCTCGGCTACGAGAAAAGCGTGCTGCCCCAGCTCAAACACGCCCTTCTGGGGCGCCACGACTTTATCCTGCTCGGGCTGCGCGGCCAGGCCAAAAGCCGCCTCATCCGGATGCTGCCCGCCCTGCTCGACGAGTACGTGCCGTTTGTCGAAGGCAGCGAACTCCACGACAGCCCGTTCAGCCCCATCTCCAAGTACGCCCGCGAAACGGTGGCACGCATGGGCGACGAGACGCCCATCGCGTGGCTGCCGCGCAGCGCCCGCTACGGCGAGAAACTCGCCACCCCCGACACCACCATTGCCGACCTCATCGGCGACATTGACCCCATCAAGGCCGCCAACCAGCGCCTCACGTACGCCGACGAGGAGGTCATCCACTTTGGCATCATCCCGCGCACCAATCGGGGCATTTTCTGCATCAACGAGCTGCCCGACCTGGCGCCGCGCATTCAGGTGGGTTTGCTCAACATCATGGAAGAGCAGGACATCCAGATTCGCGGCTTCAACGTGCGTTTTCCGCTCGACGTGCTGATGGTGTTCACGGCCAATCCCGAGGATTACACCAATCGAGGCGCCATCATTACACCGCTCAAAGACCGCATAGACGCGCAGATTCTGACGCATTATCCCAAAAGCATCGAGATCGGCGTGGCCGTGACGCAGCAGGAAGCGTGGCAGGAACGCGGCGACGTGGCGGTGCAGATTCCGTACTACATGCGCGAAATCGTGGAGCAGACGGCCTTCGAGGCGCGGGCCAGCGAGTACATAGACCAGAAGTCGGGCGTGTCGGCGCGCATGACGCGGGCGGGCCTGGAAAGCCTCATCTCGGCTGCCGAGCGCCGCGCCCTGCTGGCGGGCGAGCACGAGACGACGCTGCGCCCCAGCGACCTCGTCTTTCTCGAAGCCGCCATCACGGGCAAGGTGGAACTCGTGTACGAGGGCGAGCAGACGGGCGCGGCGGGCGTGGCGCAACTCGTCGTGGGCAAGGCCGTCCGCAGCGTGTTCGCGCGCTACTTTCCCGACCCGACGGATCGCAAGCGCGGGCGCGCGGCGTATCAGAAAGTGCTCGACTGGTTCTCGAAAGGCGGAACCGTCGTGCTGCGCCCCGACCTGCCGTTTGTCGAGTACGCCCAGGCCCTCGACAAGGTGGACGGGCTGGCCGAGGTCGCCAAAAAGCACATGGGCTTTGCCAGCCCGCAGGAAAAGGCGGCGGCGATGGAGTTCGTGCTGGAGGGCCTGCACCAGCACTCGCTCGTGGGCAAGGACGACGTGGAGACGGGCCGCCGCTACGGCGACCTGGTGGGGTCGGTGCTGGGCAACCTGGGCCGGATGGAGGACGATGCCGACGACGAGGGCGAGGACTATGGGCGCTACCGATAGCCGCGCCGGGCGCGTGCTGCTCGCAGTGGGCGCGGCCCTGCTTTCGGCGGGGTGCGCGTACTACAGCTTTACGGGCGCCTCCATCCCCGACACCATCCGCACCATTGCCATCCCCACGGCGGGGCTGGACGCCGCGACCCCGCTGCCTGCCCTGCCCGACGAGCTGACGCGCCTGCTTACCGACCGCTTCGTGCGGCAGACGCGGCTGAGCCTCGAACCCGACGAGGCGACGGCCGACGCCGTTCTCGAGTCGCGCATCGTGGGGTATCGCAACGAGCCGACGGCCGTGGGCGACGACCGGGCGCTGCGCACCCGCATCACCATTGACGTGCAGGTGCGCTATGCCGCCCGCGGCGCCGCCGAGCCCCTGCTCGACCGCCGCTTTACCGCGTATGCCGACTTCGACGCCGAGGCCGCGGGCGGCGAAACGGCCGAGACGCAGGCCGCCCAATCCGCCCTCCGCCAGATCGCCGACGACGTGTTCACCGCCGCCACGTCCAACTGGTGATGGCGCAGGGGGTGCCTGCGGGCCGGGCGGCAAAGAAGCGTATCCGGCTCCTGACGCCCGGGTGGAGGGCGGGGAAAGGCTTTCCGAGAAACGTCCCGCGTCAAGAGGAAAACGCGGTTTAAGGGCCATACGGCCACGCCGATAGCGGAGGGGAAATCTTTTCTCCTATCCCCTCTGCAATCCATGAAACGAGCCCTGTTCGCGATGCTCGCCTTTGCGAGCCTCTGCGCCCCTGCCCTGCGCGCCCAGTCCGCCGACGACCTGCGCGTGTTCGGCTATTTCCAGACCCAGTTCCGCCACGCCAGCGAATCGGCGCAGGTCAACCTGCCCGGCGGCGTCACGGTGCCTGTTTACATCCCCGAGAACGTCAACAGCTTTTCGCTCCAGCACCTCAACGTGCTGTTCGCCAAAAACCTGAGCGAGCGCTTCAGCGCCTTTGTCAACCTCGAGTTTATCAACACCTACGACTCCGACCGGAAGTGGGGCTCTTTTGGCGTTCAGGAAGCGTGGGTGCGCTACCGCCACGACCGCCGCTTCGACGTGAAGGTGGGCGCGCTCGTGCCCACGTTCAACAACCTCAACACCATCAAAAACCGGGCGCCCCTGCTGCCCTACATCATCCGCCCGTTCGTGTACGAGAACTCGTACGCCTCGGTGCTCGCCATCGCGGAGTTCGTGCCGCAGCAGGCTTTCGTCGAACTCAGCGGCTCGGTTCCGGCGGGCGACGCCACGTTCGACTACGCGGCGTACATGGGCAACAGCGAGGCAGAGAACGTCATTTCGGCGTCCCTGCTCACGGTGCCTTCCGCCACCGACACGTCGTCGGCCAAGCTGTTCGGCGGGCGCGTGGGCGCGCGCTGGAACGGCGTCAAGGTGGGCGTGTCGGTAGCCATTGACCGCGACAACCTGAACCGGGCGCCGTACGCGATGGGCGAGGTGGATCGCCTTCGCCTGGGGGCCGACGCCTCGTTTGCCCTCTCGCGCTTTTTCGGAGAGGGCGAGTACATCCGTGTCTCCTACAACCCGAACGATACGCAGCAGGCCCGCCTCGACGCGCTGCCCGCCGCCACGCAGGGCATGGTGCCGGGCAAGCTCGGGCGCACGTTCTACTACGCGCTGCTGGGCGTGGACCTCACGGACGCGCTGTTCGCCTACGGCACCTACGACCTCCAGAAGGACGAAGCCACGTCCCTCACGGGGGCCGTCGAAGGGTTCGACCTGTACAGCGGCGGAGCCGGCTACCGCATCAACGACGCGCTCACCGTCAAGGCCCAGTACATCCACGTGCACACCCGCTCGGAGCGCGGGCTGGACTTTGGCGGCAACTACGTTTTCGGCGCCCTCAGCGCCACGTTCTAAAGCCCTCCGCCCTACCAGTCCCCAGGACTCTAATGCCATGAAACAGTTTATCCTCCTCCTCTTCCTCGCCCTCGGCGCCCACGCCGCGCAGGCGCAGGTGGCCGTCATTGCCCACCCGGGCGTGTCCGAGAGCAGCCTCGACAAGCGCGCCGTGCTCGACGTGTTCTCGCTCGAAAAGACCCGTCTGGGCAGCGCGCGCGTCGTGCCCTTCACGCTGTCGGGCGACGCGGCGGGTGCCTTTTACGGCGCCCTCGGGCGCAGCCTCAACGACCTCAAAAAGGAGTGGCTGCGCAAAAAGCTCGCCGGTGAAGGCGAGCCGCCCGTCCAGGTGGCCTCGCCCGCCGAGATGATCCAGAAGGTCAGCAGCACGCCCGGCGCCATCGGCTTCGTGCCCGCCTCAGCCGTCAACGCCTCGGTGAAAGTGCTGGCCACGTTCTAAACCACCCGGCGTCCCGCACCTCTCGAGGAACAGAATCCTTTCGGGGGTGCGGGGCGCCTTTCCAGATACCTCCCCCTGCCATGTTTTCTCGCATTCACCGGTCGCTGCACCTGAAGCTGCTGGTAGCCTTTGTGCTGCCCATGCTGGCCGTGGTGGCGTTTACGCAGTACTACTTTCCCTTCCACCAGCGGCAGCAGGCCCTCAAAGACGCCCAGGAGCGCGTGGCGGCGCTGTCGGACATGCTGGCGTTTTCCGTGGGCCAGGGGCTCGGGCAGAGCAACTTCGACCTGGTGCTGGCCACCTTCGAGTGGGCCAAAAGCGACCCCAACGTGGCGTACCTCGCCATCGTGGACGAGACGGGCGGCGTGCTGGCCGAGGAAAACCGCGCCGGCCTGACGCTTACCCCCGCCGGCACGCTCACGGGCACCGGCCTCGTCCGCTCCGACCGGGTGGACCGGCTGACGCCCATCCAGTACGAGGGGCAGAAAATGGGCGAAGTCGTGCTGGCGTACTCGCTCCAGTCGCGCTTCGAGGTGGTCAATGCGACGCTTGCGCGCGGCCTCCTCGTAACCGTGCTCGTGCTCATCGTCGGCCTCGTCGTGGTGATGCGCGTGTCGCGCAAAACGGCGGGCCGCATCCGCCGCCTGCGCAACGCGTCGGTGCGCGTGGCCGGCGGCGACCTCGACACGCAGATCGCCGTGGAAAGCGTGGACGAGGCGGGCGAGCTGGCCCAGGCGTTCGGGCAGATGATCGAGCAGCTGCGCGCCGGGCGACTGGCCCTCGAAGCCGAGAAAGCGGCGATTGAAAAGCGCGTCGAAGAAGCCGTGGCGGCGTCGGAGGCCGAAAAGGTGTACCTCGCCCGCAGCGTGGACCGGCTCGTGCGCGAGATGGAGCGCTTTGCCGAAGGCCACCTCGACATCGCGCTGAGCGCCGAGCGCGCCGACGAAATCGGGCGCCTTTACGACGCCTTCGGGCAGGCCGCCGGCCACATCCGCGCCATGCTGGCGGGCGTGCGGCAGTCCGCCGAGGCGACGAACGCGCTGTCGGCGCAGCTTTCGGAGTCGGCTGCCGTGCTCACGACAGGCGCGCAGGAGCAGTCGAACCGCGCCGGCGACGTGGCAGCAGCCGTCGAGGAGATGGCCCGCTCCATTGCCGAGAACGCCGCCACGGCGGCCCGCACCGCCGACGTGGCGCAGCGCAGCGGCGCGGCGGCGCGGCAGGGCGGCGAGGTCGTGGCGCAGGCGGTGGGCAAAATGCGCGACATCGCCGCCGTCGTCACGCACTCGTCCGAGGCCGTGCAGCAGCTGGGCACGAGCAGCGCCCGCATCGGCGAGGTCGTCTCCATCATCAGCGAAATCGCGGGCCAGATCAACCTCCTGGCCCTCAACGCGACGATCGAGGCCGCCCGCGCGGGCGAGCACGGGCGCGGCTTTGCCGTCGTCGCCGACGAGGTGCGCAAACTCGCCGAGCGCACGGGCGCGGCGACAGGCGAAATCGGCGGCGTCATCAGCAGCATCCAGCGCGAAATGGAAACCGTGGTGCGCGAAATGGCGCGCGGCACGGGCGAGGTGGGCGAGGGGATGCGGCTGGGCGACCAGGCCCGGCAGGCACTCGACACGATTGTGCAGCACGTGGACGAGGTGATGGGCATGGTGACGCAGATCGCGGCGGCGACGGAGGAGCAGAGCGTGACGGGCGAGGAGATGGCGCGCAGCGTGGACCTCATCGCGCGCCTGTCGCACGACGCCGCCCACGGCATCTCGACCGTCGCCGACGCCACAGGCCGCATGGCCGAAGTCGCCACGTCGCTGACCGTCTCCGTCGCGCGCTTCCGCACCGACGGCGCCGCAGTAGCAGCGCCTCCCCGCCCCGCCCTGCACCTGAACTGAGGGTAGGCGATGGTTGATGGTTGAACAAACCCAGGCAACTCAGCCAACCCAGCAAACCCAGGCAACCCGACCTCGATTTTTCCCCGGCGGGGGGATAACTTTCTGCTTTCTCGTTCGTAGAGCGGATT
>CBDUCD010000071.1:0-10862 GCA_965365535.1 uncultured Rhodothermales bacterium
CGCTCGCGGCCTGCGCGCCCTCCGAGCCGGCCCCGCTGCCCGTTGCAGATTCCACCGTCGTGTACGTCGTGCGGCACGCCGAAAAGGCCGACGATGGAACTGCTGATCCGCCGCTTACGGACGCGGGCGCGGCGCGGGCACAGGCCCTTGCCGACACCCTTGCCGACGCCGGCATCAGCGCCGTTTTCGTGACGCCCTTCCGGCGGACAATGCTCACGGCGCAGCCCCTTGCCGCGGCGCGCGGCATCACGCCCGTCGTCGTCTCGCCCGAAGGCGGCGCCGACAGCCTCGCGGCGCGCACGGCACGGCAGATCCGGGCGCTGCCGCCGGGCAGCCACGTGCTCGTCGTCGGGCACAGCAACACGGTCGGGGCGCTTGTCGAAGCGCTGGGCGGGCCGGCGACGGCCGACCTGCCGGACTGCGAGTACGACACCCTTTTCCAGCTTACCCTGGCCCTTTCCACCCATTTCGACGCGCAGCGGTACGGCCCGCCCTCCGAGGGCGAAGCGTGCGAGATGGCGATGGTCGCGTTGTAAACCCTTTTTTCGCGCATGATTTTCCGCCTTCTCGTCCTCGCCGCCCTCGTGCTGCCCGTTGCTACGGGCGCCGGGGCGCAACCCTTCACGTCGTCCAACCTGCCCATTTTCGTCATCAGCACGGGCGGGCGCGACATTCCCGACGAGCCCAAAATCACGGCGCACCTGGGCGTGGTCTGGAACGGCGACGGGCAGCGCAACGCCCTTACCGACGCGTTCAACCACTACAACGGCGCCATCGGCGTCGAGCTGCGCGGGTCCACGTCGCAGTCGCTGTCGCCCAAAAAGCCGTACAGCATCGAAACGCGCGACGCGGCGGGCGAAGACCAGGACGTGGCGCTGCTGGGCCTGCCCAAGGAATCGGACTGGGTGCTGATCGCGCCGTACTCCGACAAGTCGCTGATGCGCGACGTGCTGGCTTATGAAATCGCCCGGCGCACGGGCCAGTACGCCTCGCGCACGCGCTTTGTCGAACTCGTCCTCAACGGGCAGTACATGGGCGTGTACGTCCTCGCCGAGAAAATCAAGCGCGACAAAAACCGCGTGGACATGGCGAACCTCAAAACGGGCGACATCGAGGGCGAAGAGGTCACGGGCGGCTACCTGCTCAAGTTCGACAAGACGACGGGCGGCGAGGTGGGCGGCTGGACGCTCGGGCGGCGCGCCGACACGGGGCACTCCATTTTCGTGCAGTACCACGACCCCAAGCCGTCCGAAATACAGCCGCAGCAGGCCGCCTACATCCAGAACTGGATCGGGCGCTTCGAGGCCATGCTGACGGCGCCCGACATGGGCGCGCGCTACCAGACGTGGATTGATACGCCCTCGTGGATCAGCTTTCTCGTCACCAACGAGGTCAGCCGCAATGTGGACGGCTACCGGCTGAGCAGCTATTTCTGGAAAGAGAAAGACGACGGTGACGTGCAGGGCCGCCTGTTCATGGGGCCGGTCTGGGATTTCAACCTGGGCTTCGGCAATGCCAACTACTACGACGGCGACCGCACCGATGGCTGGCAGGCCGATTTCCGCGAGGCCGGCGATGGCGCGCAGCCGCCGTTCTGGTGGCGCGTGGTGCGCGCCGACCCGGCCTTCCGGGCGGCGCTGGGCACGCGCTGGCAGGCCCTCCGCCGGGGCCCGCTCCACACCGACTCGCTCGTGGCGTTCGTGCAGGCGCAAAAAGCGCTGCTGGACGAGGCGCAGCGGCGCAACTATGTCCGCTGGCCCGTGCTGAACGACTGGGTGTGGCCCAACGCCTACGTGGGCGGCACGTACGCCAACGAGGTGAACTACCTCGAAACGTGGCTGCGCAGCCGGCTGGCGTGGCTGGACGCCAACATGCCCGCCGCCGCAACAGCCGCGATGCCCGAAGCCGCGCCCGGCGCCCTCTCGCTGACGATCCTGCCGCAGCCCGCGCGCAGCCAGGCCACGCTGGCCCTCGACGTGCCCGCGCCGGGCCGGGCGCGCGTGGCGGTGTACGACCTGCTGGGGCGCGCTGTCGCGCAGCCCCTCGACGGCCCCGTCGGGGCGGGCCCCTTCACGCTCGCGCTCGACACCCAGGCGTGGGCGCCCGGCGTGTACCTGGTGCAGGCGCGCGTGGACGGGCAGACGGCCACGGCGCGCCTCGTGAAGGTGCCGTAGCCCGTCCTCGAAACGGCGTCAAACCAGAAAATCCGGCCCCTGCGCAGTGCAGAGGCCGGATTTTTAGCGTCGTGCTTTGTCAGCCGCCGATCAGGTGACGGCGCGCTTGGCGCGGTTGTAGCCGTGGCGGACGGCGTCCTTCACGTCGTCCCACGCGCTGTCGTCCTTGTAGCGGGTCGAGTAGTCCGACTGGAGGTCGCGCTCGACGTCGTCGTAGTTGCGGTCGGCGTAGGTGTTGCCGGCGGCGTAGCCGTACTCGTAGGCCGGGCGGTAGTAGTCGAAATCACGACCGGCGGCGCGGTACGACTGGTCGTAGTGCTGCTGGAAGTCCGTCTCGAAGCCCGCGAGTTCGCTGCGGTCGAGCTTTTCGACTTCGACGCGGGTGCGGCGGACGGTGTCGCCGACGGTTTGCTCGCGCGTCTCGACGTTTTTGCCAATCGTGACTTCGCCCGTCACGCGGACTTCTTTTTCGACGACGGGTTCTTCGACGCGCTCGACCATCTCGATGGTCTTTTCCTCGAAGGCGCCCGCCGCTTCGCCGGGGCTCACGACGCGGTCAACGCGCTGGCGCTCCACATCTACGTGCTCCTCGCGCAGGCGGAGGGTTTCCTCGATGCGCTCCGAATCCACGTATTTGTGGACGCGCACGCCGCCGCGCACCACTTCGCGCTTGCCAATTTTGAGGTTCTCCTCGATTTCCTGCATCCGCTGCTGCTGCTCGCCGGCGTAGCGCTGGCGCTCGGCCAGGCGCTGCTCGTCGGTGAAAGGCTTGGCCGTGCGGTCGTACTGCCCGAAGCCTTCCTGCTGGTAGGCCTGCTTGCGGTCCTCGAAGCGGACGGGGTTGTAGCGCGCCATGATGTCCACGGCGCGGTCGGCGTCGGTGTCGTGAACGCGGGTGACGACGAGCGAGCTGCCGCGCCGGACGGCCTCGGCGTAAAAGTGCGCCTCCTCGTCGGCCACGCCGTACTCGTCGAGCGTGTCGAGCAGCTTGTCGGGGTCTTTCATCTCGTAGCCCGTCGCGCCGGTCGTGTCGTGCGAGGCCACCTGGAGGTGGTCTTTGCCGAAGCCGATTTTTTCGAGGTCGCGCACGACGCGCTGCGCCGTCATCTGGTCGTCGTAGAGTCCTACAATGGTCTTTGCCATGGTACTGATTATGTGTTGGTTGATTGGATAGTGTTAAAGGCCCGAGCGCAAAGGCTCAGGATTCGGGGGCGGGCGGGAGGCGTTCGACCTCGACGCGCGCGTGTCGGAGGGTGACCTCCTGGTAGTGGGGCACCGTTGCCTGCTTCTTTTTGACGCGGACTTCCTCGCGCAGCAGCAGCTTTTTTTCGACGACAAGGACTTCCTCGTACACGGGCACCACGAGGGTGTCGCCTTCGTGGCGGATGGGCGCGGCGGCCTCGACAAACCGCCCGACGGGCACGCGCTCGACTTCGACGGATTCGCGCAGCAGGGCTTCGTCCACCGTCTGCGTCTCGACTTCGACGCGCCGGTGCAGGCGCACGCGGCCCGTTTCGCGGGTTTTGGTGCCGATGTGCAGGCGCTCTTCCACCTCGGTAAGGGTGGCGCCCGCGAGGTTTTTGAAGGAAAGCGGCAGGTGGTAGCTGCCGTCGGGGCGCGGTTGGAGCAGGCTGCCGGGCACGTCCACGCGCCGGCCATCGGGCAGGCGCAGCGTGGCGACGGCATCGTGGAGGGGCAGGTCGCCTTCGAGCGTGGCCGTGCCGCCGTCGTCATCTACTATGATGGGTGGGGTGTTCATGCCGCGTCGCCGCGGGCGCGTCCGTAGCCGTAGCGGACGGCTTCGCGGTCGCGGCTGTAGGGGCGTCCGGGGTAGCGCTGGGCGTAGTCGCGCTCCAGGTCGGCCTCGGCGGCGTCGTAGTCGCGGTCGCGGTAGGCGTCGCCCCGCGCGCTTTCGTAGCCGTAGCCGTAGGCGGGCGCGTAGTCGTCGTAGGCGTCGCCCGTGGTGCCGTACGTGGCCTGCCAGTGCTGGCGGAAGGCGTCGGCGTACTGGTTGGCGTCGAGGTCGCCCACTTCCTCGCGGCGGACGACGTGGCCGTAGTCGTCGAAAACGGTGACGGAGGCGCCGGCGTCCTCGTCAACGGGAGCCGTCAGGTACACGACGCCGTCGCCGATGGAGAGGTCGCGGGCGGGGTACTCGGTTCCGTCTTCGAGCACGACGGCATCCACGCGCTCTTCGTCCGTGTTGACGATCATCTGCCCGACGCGGCCCACCTCGTGGCCGTCGGCGTCGAGGGCGCGGAAGCCGCGCACGTCCTGCTCGTCGAATTTGAGTTGCCAGTCGCTGCTGTCGGAAAGGGGAACGCGGGACATGGGTATCGTGGGGTTAAAATGCAGAAAGGGATGGACGGACCGCGCGGCGGCGCCGCGTTGGCCGTTTGTTCACGTATGCGACCGGGAGGCGCGCGCGATTGATCCGTCCGCAGGCGGCCCTGCGGATGCTATTCCCTAACTGAACCACACTGTAACAACAAGTCCCGATTAAACAGGGATTTATCCCGCCCTCGCCGATGCCCGACCCCGACCCTTTCGTGCTCCGCCTGCGCGGGCGCGTGCTGGACTGCCGCCCTTTTGCCGGGCCGCTCGCCACGCGCGGCGCCCACGTCATAGGCATCCTCAACCTGACGCCCGACTCGTTTTCGGACGGCGGCCTGATTGCCACGCCCGACGACGCGCTGCGCCGGGCCGAGGCCATGCTCGGAGAAGGCGCCGCGATGCTGGACGTGGGCGGCGAGAGCACGCGCCCCGGCGCCCCTGCCGTGGCGGCGGACGAGGAGATGCGGCGCGTGCTGCCCACCATCGAAGCGCTCGCGCAGCGGTTTCCCGACGCGCTGATTTCCATCGACACGTACAAGCCCGACGTGGCGCGGGCGGCCCTCGAACGCGGCGCCCACCTCGTCAACGACGTGACGGGCCTGCGCCTTTTCCCCCAGATGGCAGGCATCGTGGCCGGTTTCGGCGCGGGCCTCGTCGTCATGCACAGCCTTGAGCGCACGGGTGGCACGGCGCCCCCGGGCGCCTACGCGGACGTGGTGGAAGGCGTGGCGGCGGCGCTGCACTTTTCGGTGGAGACGGCGCGGCAGGCGGGCGTGCAGAGCATCGCCGTGGACGCGGGCTTCGGCTTTGGCAAGACGCCCGAGCAGAACCTCGCCCTCGTGGGCGCGACGGACAAGTTGCGCGCCGCGCTGGGCCGCCCCGTGCTGCTGGGCCTCTCGCGCAAAAGCACGATTGGCGCCCTGCTCGGCCCACCCGGCGCCCCCGCCCCGCCCGACGCCCGCCTCTACGGCACCCTCGGTGCGACGGCGGTGGGCGTGCTGCGCGGCGCCACGCTCGTGCGCACCCCACGACGTGCGCCCGACGGTGGAGCTGCTGCGCGTGCTGGCCGAGGCGGCGGGTAGATGAGTTGGGGGGGATGGCTGGGTTTGTTCAACCATCAACCAACAACCAGCGAGCGAACCACCAACCAACAGCGAGCGAACCAACCCGCCTCCCCCGAGCATCGTACCTTGCCTGCTGCCCCAGCCCGCCGCGCCCGTGACCGTATTCGAATGGCTCCTGTCTATCGTCCGCTGGGTGGACGTGGTGGAGGTGGCGCTGGTCGCGTTTCTGCTCTACAAGCTCTACAACCTGATGCGCGGCACCATCGCCGTGCAGATTGCGGGGGGGCTGCTGGCGCTGTTCGTGATCCGCGCCGTCGTGTCGGCGCTCGACATGACGATTCTGCGGGCCTTTTTCGGGTCGCTGTCGGAGTTTTTCGTCATCGCCATCATCGTGCTGTTCCAGCCCGAGCTGAGGCGGCTGCTGCTGCTGCTGGGCCAGAACCCCCTTATCCGCAACCTGGTGCGGCCCGCGGCGGCCGTGGACGTGGTGGACGAGGTGGTGAGTGCGGCCACGCAGATGGCGGCGGCGCGCACGGGCGCCCTCATCGCCTTCGAGCGCACGACGGGGCTGCGCTCCTACGCCGAGTCGGGCGAAAAGCTGAGCGCCCGCCTCAACGGCGACCTGCTCATCACCCTTTTCTACGGCAAAAACCCCCTCCACGACGGCGCCGTGATTGTGCGCAACGGACTCATCGAGGCGGCGCGGTGCATCCTGCCCGTCACGCAGCGCTCCGACCTCGACCCGCACCTGGGCTTGCGCCACCGCGCCGCCATCGGGCTGTCGGAGCAGACGGACGCGTTCGTCGTGATCGTCTCCGAGGAGACGGGGCAGATCTCGGTTGCGTGGAACGGCGAGCTGCTGCGCAACCTCAACGGCGAGTCGCTGGGGGCGTATCTTAGCGAGGCGCTGGGCATCGAACGCGCCGACGAGCGGGCCGAGCTGGCCCCCGCCGAAACCTGACGCGCCTATCCCCCTGCCCCCTGTGACCGCCGACCGCTACGCCCGCCGCCGCCTCGCCCTGCTCGACGCGCTGCGCGCAAAGGGCATCCGCGACGAGGTGGTGCTGGGCGCCCTGGCGCGCGTGCCGCGCCACCTGTTCGTGGACACGGCCCTCCAGCCCCGCGCCTACCGCGACGAGGCCCTGCCCATCGGGCTGGGGCAGACCATCTCGCAACCGTACACCGTGGCCTACCAGACGGCGCAGGCCGAGGTGCGCCGGGGCGACCGCGTGCTCGAAGTGGGCACGGGCAGCGGCTACCAGGCCGCCGTGCTGTGCGAGCTGGGCGCCCGCGTGTTTTCCGTCGAGCGCCACGCCCCCCTGCTCGACCGCACGCTTGCCCTGCTCGACCGGCTGGGCTACCGCATCGCGGCGCACCACGGCGACGGCACGCTGGGCTGGCCCCAGCACGCCCCCTTCGACGGCATCATCGTGACGGCGGGCGGGCCGGACGTGCCGGCGCCCCTGCTCGAACAACTGGCCGTGGGCGGGCGCCTGGTGATTCCCGTGGGGCCGCCCGACAAGCAGACCATGCAGCGCATCGTGCGGCTGGGCCCCGACCGTTTCGAGCGCGCCGAGCTGGACGTGTTCCGCTTCGTGCCACTCGTGGGCGAGGGGTAGCGTGCCCCATCGCCGCGCGCCCTACCTCGCCCTCGTCGTCGGATGCGCGGCGTGGGGGCTGTCGTTTCCCTTTGGCAAAATTGCCCTGGGCGCGCTGGCGGCGCCGCACGTCGTGTTCGTGCGCTTCGTGATGGCTGCCGTGTGTTTTGGCGCCCTTGCCATCTGGAAAAAGACGCCCCTGCCCCGCTGGCGCGAACTGCCCGGCCTGGCGTGGACGGGCTTTTTGATGGTGCCCGCCGTGTTTCTGCTCCAGTTCGAGGGGCTGGCCCGGACGAGCGTCACGCGCGCCGCCCTCATCGTGGGCGCCTTTCCCGTCGTGATGGCCCTTGCCGCCGTCTGGCAGGGCGCCGAGCGCCCGTCGCGCCGCGTCTGGATGGCCATTGGCGCCTCGACGCTGGGCGTGGCGCTGACCGCCGGGCAGCCCGGCGCGCAGGGGCAGGCCGTGGGCGACGTGCTGGTGCTGGCCTCCATCGCCACGTCGGCGCTGTGGGTGCTGGCCACGCGCCGCCTGCTGCAACGCCGCGACGCCCTGTTCGTGACGCTGTGGAGCGTCGTGCTGGGCACCTGCTGGCACGGCCTCATCATGCTGGCCCTCGACGGCTGGCCGCCGCTCGACGTGGAGGCGGGCGTGTGGGCGGCGCTCGTGGGGCTGGGCGTCGTCTGCACCGTCGTCACGTACGGGCTGTGGAACTGGAGCCAGCAGTACGTGCCCGCCGCCACGGCAGGCGTGTTCGTGAACCTGGAGCCGCTCGTGGGCGCCGTCGTAGGGGTGCTGTGGTTTCACGACCCGGCAGGCGCCGCGACGGTCGTAGGGGGCGCGCTCATCGTGGGCGCGGCCCTCGTCGTCGCGCGGGGGTAGAGGAGGTTGGTTGTTCGCTCGCCTGCGGCTCGCGGGTTGGTTGTTGGTTGTGGGTGGTTCCGCTCGCTGCGCTCGCTGTTGGTTGACGCTCTCCGCATGGCGAGGCAGCCTGCTTTGCTCGCTGGTTGTTGGTTGGTTTGTTGATGGTTGTGTTTGTCAGCCAACCCCGCCAACTAACCAACCCACCCATCCTAACCAACGCACCCTCCCCGTCGCCTATCTTGGGGCATCTATCGCCCTCCGATATGTTTACGATTTACCTCATCGCCCTGCTCGTCGGTGGTTTTTTCGTGACGCTTTCCCTGTTTGGCGGCGATGGGGACTCGGACGCAGCCCTCGATGCCCACGCGGATTTCGACGCGCACGCCGACCTGGGCGGCCACGCCGACGTAGCGGGCGACCACGGGCCGGGCGCCGGGGCGGGCTTCGTGGATCTGCTCTCGCTCAGGACGCTGTTCCTCTTTTCCGCCTTTTTCGGCCTCACGGGGACGGTTTTCACGTGGCAGGACGCGGGCGAGCCTTACACCGCGCTGCTGGCCGTGCTCGTCGGGCTGGTGGCCGGGCTGGGCGGGTCGCTGCTCATCAAGCGCGTGGCGCAAAAGCAGGTGTCGAGCACCGTCACCACGGACGACCTGCGGGGCAAGACGGCCCGCGTGCGGCTGCCGTTCGAGCCCGGCGAACACGGCACCGTGGACGTGGTGGTGAAAGGCAGCCGGCTGCGCGTGCTGGCACGTCCTTTCGACGACTCGGAGGGGGCGTTTGCGCCCGGCGACGAAGTCGTCATCGTCGAGATGCAGGGGCGCGAGGCGCGCGTCGTGCGGCCCGGCGGCGCGCTGCCTGCACCCGGCACCGCGTAACGTTGTGCCCGGCGCCGCGTAACTCGGGCGCCGGTCTCGTTATAGCCTAACTTCCCGCTTTACAAACTTTTACGCATGGACGCTATCACCATCGCCGCCATTCTCATCGTGGCGTTTCTCGTCGTGCTGGGCATCATCCGCGCGAACCTCAAAATCTGCCAGCCCAACGAGGTGCTCATCTTCTCGGGCGGGCAGCAGCAGCTACCCGACGGCTCGCGGGTGGGCTACCGCGTCATCCGGGGCGGGCGCGGCTTCCGCATCCCGCTGATCGAGCGGGTGGACAAGCTCAACCTCAACACCATTCCCATCGACCTCTCGGTCACGAACGCGTATTCGAAAGGCGGCATCCCGCTTCAGGTGCGCGCCATCGCCAACGTCAAAATTGCCTCGACGGAGCCCGAACTCAACAACGCCGTCGAGCGCCTGCTGGGCAAAAAGCAGGACGAGGTGATGATGATTGCCAAGGAAACCCTGGAGGGCAACCTGCGCGGCGTGCTGGCCACGCTGACGCCCGAGGAGGTCAACGAAGACCGCCTCAAGTTTGCCAAAGAACTGCTCGACGAAGCCGACAACGACCTGTCGGCGCTGGGACTCCACCTCGACACGCTCAAAATCCAGTCTATAGACGACGAGCGCGGCTACCTCAACGCCATCGGGCGGCAGCAGACGGCCCACATCATTGCCGCCGCCGAGGTGGTCGAGGCGCAGCGCATGGAGCAGGCGCGCGTGGCCGAGGCGCTGGCCAACAAGGCCATTGCCGAGGCCGAAAACGAGGTGCGGCTCGTGCGGGCCAAGCTGGCGGCGCAGTCCGAGGCTGCCGAGGCGCGCGTGGGCGTGGCGGCCAGCCTGGCAAAGGCGCAGGCCGAGCAGGAACTGGCCGAGCAGGAAATCCTGCTGGCCGAAAAGCGGCAGCGCGCCGGCATCGTGGTCGTCGCCGAGGCCGAGCGGCAGGCGAAAGAGCAAAACGCCAGGGGCGACGCCGCCCGCATCCTCGAAAGCGGCAAGGCCGAGGTCGAAATCCTCAACCAGAAGCTGGCGCTGTGGCAGAACGCCGGGCCGGACGCCGAGCGGCTCTTCCTGCTCCAGATGCTGCCGGACATCATGAAGGAAGTCCTCAAAACCGTGGACAACCTCAAAATCGACAAGCTGACGGTCGTGGACACGGGGCAGGGCACGGGCGTGCCGAACGTGATGCACCAGATTGCGGGCGCCACGCCGGCCCTCCTTGAAAGCCTCAAAGCCTCGACGGGCGTGGACATCGCGGGCCTGCTCAACCGGGCAGGCGAGGCGTCGGGCAACAGGCCGAAACCCGTCGGTGGCGGCGACGGCGAGGCGTGAGGGGTTGGTGTGTTGGTTGGGGTGGTTGATGGTTAACAAACCCAACCAACCCGCCTTCTCTCAGTAGGCAGACCCGACCTGCGAAAAGAAGTTGGTTATGACCACTACTTCGAATCGATTCCCGTCCTGGTCGATGTCGTTTGTATCTTTCGTTTCCTCTATCAACAGCAATCCTGGGCCGCTATACTTGTAGTCTTTATTATCAACTTTAAATCGTGTTACGTAATCACTATCAACCTTATCAAACTTGAATGACAACGCCTGACCTGGCTCGTACAAACTTGTACTCGAAGTCGTGAAAAGAAACTTCAATTCGCCTTTCTCGATCTTCCAAGTTCCGCTCGCCTGACCATTCTCCTCAGCCATATCGGACTCGACCAGAAGCGATACCGCGCTATCTGGGCTGAGCGTCATCGTCCGGTGCAGGTACACGCCCGACACCCCTTCTGAATACGTTCTACCGCCTACCTCCATCCGCACGCCAAACTCGTCATACGCCCCGTCGATTTCAGGAAAATCAGGGTCGGAGTTGCTGTCACACGCGCACAGGCAAACAAGGGCGGAAAGCAGGAAAGCAACTTTTCTGGTACGCATTGGCTCTTCAGGGATGGTTGGGT
>CBDUCD010000072.1:0-10810 GCA_965365535.1 uncultured Rhodothermales bacterium
GCGAGGGCGTGCAGCGCGACCTCCTGCCCATCGTCGAGGGCTCGAACGTGACGACCAAGCACGGCCTCGTCAAAACCGACCACATCCTCTTTATCGCCTCGGGGGCCTTCCACGTCGCCAAGCCCAGCGACCTCATCCCCGAGCTCCAGGGCCGCTTTCCCATCCGCGTCGAGTTGCAGAGCCTGACGGTGGACGACTTCTACAAAATCCTCACGCAGCCCAAAAACGCCCTGTTGAAGCAGTACGCGGCGCTTCTGGAGCCGGAGGGCGTGGCGCTCACGTTTACCGACGGCGCCGTGCGCGAGATCGCGCAGATTGCCGCCGACGTGAACGCCGAGGTCGAGAACATCGGCGCCCGCCGCCTCCACACGATTCTGACGACGCTGCTCGAGGCGATTCTCTTCGACGTGCCCGACCACGTCGAGGCCCCTGCCATCGAAATTGACGCGGCGCGCGTGCGCGAGCGGCTGGGCGGCATCGCCAAAAACCGCGACCTGAGCCAGTACATTCTGTGAGGTTGGACGGTGGAGCTTGGCGGTTGGAAGCGCGAATCTCCAGCCGCCAACCGCCAACCGCCCTTCTCCCATGCCCGGCGCCGTTTTTCTCGACCCCGACCGGCCCGACGAGGCGGCGCTGTGGCAGGCGTTGTGGGCGCGCGACCCCCACCGGACGCCCTTTACGCACGCCGCCTTTGCCCGCGCCCTCGCTGCGGCAACGGGTCGAAAGGCCGTGCTGGCCGCCGTCGAGGGGGGCGAGGGGCTGGCGGCGGGTGCCGTCCTGTACCCGTCGCCCCGGCTGCGGAACCGCGTGGCCGGGCCGGCGCCCTCGACGCGCTACACGGGCGTGTTGATGGCCGAGGTGCCGGGCGAGCGGGCGCGGTTGCAGGGCAACACGCCCCTCGACGCGCTGCTCGCGGCCATCGGCGGGCGGTACCCCGTGGCCGCCCTGTCGCTGGCGCCGCACCTGTCGGACGTGCGCCCGTTCGGGTGGAAGGGTTTTACGTGCACGCCGCGCTACACGTACGAGATCGCCCGGGAAGAACCCTACCAGCCCGACAGCGCCACGCGCCGCCGCGCCCGCCAGCTCCCCGACGCCCACGCTGAGGCCGTGGCGCCGGACGACGCTTCTTTCGCCGACCTGCTGCTGCGCCACTACGCCGCCCGGGGCGCCCGCGCGCCCATTCCGGCAGCGCGGTTGCGCGTGCTGATGCAGGCGCTGCACGCCGCTGGCCTGCTCGAATGCACCGCCCTCCGGGGCGCCGATGGAGGGTTGCTGGCGGCCCACGCGACGCTGGTGCTGCCCCAGCAGGCGTTTCTGTGGATGCTGGGCAGCCTGCCCGGCGCCGCGATGCCGGTTTTGCAGGACGCCCTCGTGCGGCGCCTCCACGCCGAGGGGCGGACGGTGGACCTGATGGGCGCCAACCACGCGGGCATCGCCGCTTTCAAGCACCACTTCGGCGGCGCGCTGCGGGTGCACTACCACGCCGTGTACCACCGCAACCCGTTCTGGCGCGCCCTCGACGCCGCGCGGCCCCTCGCATGAGCCGATCCCCCTCTTCTCGCGCGGCAGGCTCGTTTCTCGGCGCCGTCGCGGCCCTCGCCACGGGCACCGTCGCCGCGCAGGGGCTGAGCTACGCGGCGCGGCCCATTCTCACGCGGCTTTACACGCCGGAGGCGTTCGGGCTGCTGAGCTTCTACCTGGGCGTGATCGCCGTGCTCAACACGGCTTCGACGCTCCGCTACGAGGACGCCATCGTCCTGCCCGACGACGACGACGACGGACGCGCCCTGCTGCGCCTCTCGGGCGCGCTGCTGCTGGCGTTTTCGCTGGCGAGTTGCGCCTTCTGGCCCGCGCGCCACGCCCTCGCCTACCGGGCCGGGCTGCCCGAGATGGCGGCGTACGCAGCGTGGGTGCCGCTGGGCGTGCTCGCCCTCGGGGCGTCGCGGCTGGCCGAGGGGTGGCTGACCCGGCGCCAGCGCTTTGGCAGCATCGCCCGGAGCCGGCTCGTGCAGAGCAGCAGCGCCGCCGTGCTCCAGCTGGGCGGGGGGCTGCAGGCGCTGGGGGCCGGCGCCCTGATGGCCGGTACCGTGGCCGGGTGGACGGCGGCCACGGCTTTTCTGGCGGGCCGCGCCTGGCACCGAAAAACGAGCCCACCGCCAGTCCGCCCGGACGCGGCCCGGCTGCGGGCCGTTGCGGCACGCTACCGGCGCTTTCCCCTCTACGCCCTGCCCGCGACGCTGCTCAACACCCTGTCCAACCAGGTGCCTGCCTTTCTGCTGACGCTCTATTTCGACGCCACCGTGCTGGGCCTCTACGCCCTCGCCTACGGCGTGATATCGGTGCCGATGAGCGTGCTGGGCAGTTCGGTGGGACAGGTGTTCAGCGTGCGGGCCGTCGAGGCGCGCCGCAGCGGGCACCTGGGCGCGCTGACCGAGGCGGTGGCGGGGCAGCAGATGCTGTTCGGGTGCTTTCCCATCCTGCTCGTCGTGCTGGAGGCGCCGGACGTGTTCGCGTTCGTCTTTGGCGCCGTCTGGCGCGAGGCCGGCGTTTTCGCGCAGTACGTGGCGCCGTGGTCGTTTTTCGTGTTTGCCGCCTCGCCCCTCACCCGTCTGTTCGACGTGCTCGAAAGGCAGCGCGAGGAGCTGGCGTTCAACGCGGTCCTGTTCGCGGGACGCGCCGCGGCGCTTGTCGGCGGCGCCGTGGGGTACGGGCAGGCCCGCGCCGCCATCGGCCTTTTCAGCGCGTGCGGCGCGGTGCTGTGGGGTGGGCTGCTCGTGGCGCTGCTGCGCATGGGCGGGGCGTCGCTGGGGGCCGTGGCGCGCCGGCTCGCGTGGAGCGCCGTGCTGAGCCTGCCCGCCCTCGGCGTCTGGGCCGCCGGGCAGGGCCTGGCCCTGCCCTGGCGCGTGCTTGCCGATGCCCTCGCGCTTGGCGCCTACGGCCTCACCGTCCTCTTCTGGATGCGGCGCCGCGCCGCGCCCCGCCCCTGATGCCATGCGCGTACACCTGACCTGCCCCTGTGGCGAGCGCTGGCACCGGCAGGGCCGGGCCTGGGCGCGGGGCCACGCCTTCCACACGGCAACCGGCGCCCTGCTCGACGGCGCCGCGCTGGCCGCCTTTCTCGACGGCCCCGCCGCCGCGCTGGCCGGCAAGGTGCGCCTTCTCAACGGCACCTTTGCCGCCATTCTCGAACCCGGCGACGGCGCCGAGGACGGCGCGGCTGCCGTGGACCGGATTCGCAGCATCCCGCTCTTTTACGGCCCTGTCGGGGGCGAGTGCGTCGTCAGCGACAGTGCCCTGTGGATTGCCCGGCAGCAGGCATCGCGCGCCATCCCGGACGAGCGGGTGGCCGAGTTCATGCTGATGGGCATGACGACGGGCAGCGACACGCTCGTGCCGGGAGTCCAGCAACTCCGCGCGGGCGAGGCTATCACCATCGCGCACGAGCGCCCGGCCTCCTACCGCTACTTTGCCTACGCCCCCGCGCCGTTTCCGCTGCACGCCCCCGACGCCCCAGCCCGGCAGGCCCTGGTTGACCGCGGCGTGGCCGTTTTCGAGGACGCCTTTGCCCGCTTTCTGCGCGCTTCCAGCGGCGCGCCGCTCGCCATCCCCCTCAGCGGCGGCCTCGACTCGCGCCTCGTCGCTGCCCTGCTGGCGCGCGCGCGCCGCGCCGACGTGCTCTGCTTCAGCTACGGCGGCAGCGGCCATTTCGAATCCACGCGGAGCCAGCACGTGGCCCGGATGCTTGGCCTGCGGTGGACCTTTGTGCCCTACACCCACGCCGCCTGGCGCCGCTGGTACCTCCAGGACGACTACCAGCGCTACCGCCGCTACGCCTCGCAGCTGGCCGCCATCGAACACGAACAGGACTGGCCCGCCGTCCACACGTTGCAGCAGCAGGGCCTTCTGCCGGACGGCACCGTTTTCGTCCCCGGCCACACGGGCGACTTTATCGCCAGCGGCCATCTGCCCCCGGCGGCCTTTGCCCCCGGCGCCTCTGCCGACGCCCTCACGTGGATCTGGGACAAGCACTACCGCCTCTGGCGAGACCGCCTCTCCCCCGCCGTCCGCGACGCCCTGCGCGAACGCATCGCCCGCGCGCTGCCCGGCCTCGACGTGCGCCGCCCGCTGCCGCCGTCGCTCGCGGCCCAGGCCTTTGTGCGCTTCAACTGGCAGGAGCGCCAGGCCAAGATGATCGTCAACAGCGTGCGGGTGTACGACTTCCACGGCTACCGCTGGGGCCTGCCGTTGTGGGACGACGCGGTAATGGACTTCTGGACGCGCGTTCCCCTACCCGAGCTCTACCGCAAACGCCTCTACCTCGACGTGGTGCGGGCCCTCGTCGGCGCGCCGCTGCTCCAGATCCCGTACGCGCCGCCGCGCCGCCCCCCGCGCCTGGCACGCCTGCTGGCGATGCTGGACCCGGGCCTGCGCCGCTACGGGGCCTACTTCGACGGCTCGCCCCTCGTCGCGCTTGCCACGCGCCCCTTGCGCCGCTACCTCACGACGGCGCATCCCATCGTGGCGCAGCTTACGCGTCCCTGGCAGCACCTGCCGCTGCAGCGCGTGCCGCCCAACAGCCTGCTCGCCCTGTTCACGTTGCAGGACGCGATGGCCCTGCCGGGCGAATCCGAGGCGGCCTGAAACGCAGCAGGGCCGCCCCCCTGCGGAGACGGCCCCGAAAAGGTGCCCGGTGCGCTTACATGATGGAGCGGAAGGTGGACGGCAGGCTGTCGGCGCTGGTCTCGGCCTGCTGGGGCTGGCGCGGGCCGTCGCCCGAGGCGTCGGGGCCGCAGAAGCGCCCGTACGCGTCCACCAGGTCGGCGGCGATGGCGGCAGCGCTGCGCCCTTCGATGTGGCGGCGCTCGACGACGTACACCGGCTCGCCGTCTTTGAAGAGGGCCATAAAGGGCGACGACGGCGGGATGCCCGCCAGGTGCTCGCGCACGCGCGCCGTGGCCTCCAGGTCCTGCCCGGCGAAAACCGTCACCATGCGGTCGGGCTGGTGGGGCGACTGGGCGGCCAGGGCGACGGCGGGACGGGCGTTCGCGGCGGCACACCCGCAAACCGAGTTGACGACGACCAGCGTGGTGCCTTTTTCGGCCTCGGCAAGGGCCTGCTCGGCCTCGGCGGCGGTGCGGAGTTCGTGGACGCCCAGGCGGGTGAGTTCCTCGCGCATGGGCGCGACCATGTATTCGGGATACGGCATAACGGCATTTGAAGGGGTTGGCGGAAATGCCGCTCTCAACGAGCCGCCGCGCCCCGAGATCCTACCGGCGCCCCGGCAGGCCGCGCAGGTCGTCCTGCAAGTCGCCGCGCTCCAGGTGCCACTCGCCCACGCGGGGTTGGACGGCGCCCGCCGCCTGCTGCGCGAGGGCGTCCAGCCGGTGCCGCACGTCGTCGCCCAGCCGGGCAATTTCGCCTTCGATGCGGTGCAGGCCGTCGGCGAGTTCGCGCTGCTGCTCGTGCAGCCACAGCGACGATTCGCGCGTCCGCTGCTGCACCTGCGCCCGGATCGCGTCGCGGTTGCGGGTGGCGAAGTAGAACGCCGCGGCCCCGGCGATGCCGGCGGCTATCCCGCTGATAATGATGGACTTGCGCATGATCCCAGAAGGCTGATTCGTCGGGGAGGCCAACGAAGTTTGCCCCGAAGAGATGCAACGGGCGGCCCGCTGTGGTTACTTTTTGGGCACCGGCAGCCGATAGCGCCTTTTGCCGGCACCCTTTTTTCGCGCCCTCCCGAGCCCCTTTTCTCCGCGCGTATGCGTCTCCTTTTGCTCTTGCTCGTCGCCGTTGCGGCCTTCCAGACCGCCCACGCCCAGGCGCCTGCCCTTGCCGAAGACTCGCGCAGCGCCTACGCCAGCACCGGCGGCCTCGTCGCCGAGCGGTTCCGCGCCGAGGCCGCCGACTGGGCCGACACGCCGCACGTCTATGGCGGCGACTCGCGCCGCGGCATTGACTGCTCGGCGCTGATGCAGACGTGGTACCGCGACCTCTTCGGCGTCGCGTTGCCGCGTTCGTCGGGCGAGCAGTTTGCCACGGGCACGCCCGTGGACCGGGACGCGCTGCGGCCGGGCGACCTGGTGTTTTTCGGGCGCAAGCGGCGCATCTCGCACGTGGGCGTGTACGTGGGCGGCGGCGAGTTTGCCCACGCGGCCTCGTCGGTGGGCGTGACCGTTTCGTCGCTGTCCGAGAAGTACTGGAAGGGTCGCTACCGGGGGGCCCGCCGCATCCTGACGGATGCCGAGCGCGACGCGTTGCCTGCCCTGGCGGAGGCCGCGCGCGTGCCTGCCGCCGGCCAGGCAGAAAGGGCAGGCGAACCCGCGCGCGTCGCGGCGGCGCCCACGTTTACGGGCGAGCGCGTGCGGGTGCGGCGCCCGGCGGGGGCGCGGCGCGTGGGCTGGTAGCGGGATCCTTCGCCTGCCCGCCGGGTTGTGCCGCTCCCACTGTTCGTCGGTAGATCGCCGCAGCCCTCGCAGGCCGTGGCGTTCTCTTTTTATGTAACGCCTCTACCTCTCCCCCTCCATGCCCACGCACACGTATCTGACGCAGGAAGCCCTGGACGGACTCAAGCAGGAGCTTCAGTTTCTCCGCACCAAAGAGCGGGCGCGGGTGGCCGGCGCCATTGCCGAGGCGCGCGAAAAAGGCGACCTGTCCGAAAACGCCGAGTACGACGCGGCCAAAGAGGAGCAGGGCCACCTGGAAGCCCGCATCGCCAACCTCGAATCCACCGTCGCCACGGCCCGCCTGCTGGACGAAAAGCAGATCGACACGTCGAAGGCGTTTATCCTGTCGAAGGTGCGGGTCAAAAACCTGGGCAATGGCAGCGAGCAGACCTTTACCCTCGTCGCCGCCCAGGAAGCCGACGTGGCAAAGGGCAAGATTTCCGTCACGAGTCCCATCGGGAAGGGCTTGCTGGGCCGCGAGGTGGGCGACGTGGTGGAAGTAAAGGTGCCCACGGGCAAGGTGAAGCTGGAAGTGCGCGACATCTCGCGCTGACGCCGTGCGCCGCCGCCTGCTGGGCCTCGTCGTCGCCGCGCCCCTGTCCGCGCTGGCCACGTACCTGGGCTTCTGCGTGTTCTGCCTCCTGTGCTACGCCGTCGTGTTTCCGCCCACGACGGGCGTGCAGGTGCAGCGCCGCGTGGAAGCCCTCGCCTCGGGCGCCGCGTACAGCAAGACGTACCGCCCCGTGCCCCTCGAAAAGATCAGCCCCGCCCTGCAACACGCCGCCATTGCCGCCGAGGACGGGCGCTTTTACCAGCACGGCGGCATAGACTGGCAGGCCGTCCGCAAGGCGATGGAGGACAACCGGCGCCGTGGACGGACGTGGCGCGGCGGCTCGACGATCACGCAGCAGCTCGTCAAAAACCTGTTCCAGACGACGCACTCGTCGTTTCTGCGCAAGGGCCTCGAGGTGCCCCTCACGTACGCCGCCGAGGCGCTGCTGTCCAAAAAGCGCATTCTCGAACTCTACCTCAACGTCATCGAGTGGGGGCCGGGCGTGTACGGCGCCGAGGCGGCGGCGCAGCACCACTACAACACCCCGGCGGCGCGGCTCTCGCGCCGGCAGGCCACGCGGCTGGCCGCCATTATCCCGAGCCCGCGCCGTCGCCATCCCGAGCGCATGGGCGGCTACGCCGCGCAGATAGACCGGCGGATGCGGCAGCTGGGCTGGTAGGGCCGCGCGCCGGGCCACCTCCGCTGCGTACCTTTGCGGCACGCGCCCCCCCCTCCCGATTCCCCCGTCCTGAATTGACCGACCTGCGCAGCGACACCGTGACGCGCCCCACCCCGGCCATGCGGCAGGCCATGCTCGAGGCCGAGGTGGGCGACGACGTTTTTGGCGAAGACCCGACCGTGGCCCGTTTGCAGGCCCGCGTGGCCGCGCTCCTGGGCAAAGAAGCCGCCCTGTTCGTGCCCTCGGGCACGATGAGCAACCAGGTTGCCCTCCACCTCCACACCCGCCCCGGCGACGAGGTGATTGTCGAGGCAAACGCGCACGTGTTCAACTACGAGTCCGGCGCGGGCGCGTTTTTGTCGGGCGTGCAGTTTCAGCCCGTCGCGGCGCCGCGCGGGCGGATGGCGCCCGGGCACGTCCACGGGGCTGTGCGGGCGGGCCACTACTGGGAGCCCTACACGCGCCTGTTGTGGCTCGAAAACACCGTCAACCGGGCAGGCGGCGTGGTGCTCGACTTTGACGAGACGCGGGCGTGCCTGGCGGCGGCGCGCGCGCGCGGGCTGGCCACCCACCTCGACGGCGCCCGCCTGTGGAACGCCGCCGTCGCCTCGGGGCGCAGCGAGCGCGACTGGGCCGAGGGCTTCGACACCGTCAGCGTGTGCCTGTCGAAAGGGCTGGGCGCGCCCGTCGGCTCCGTCCTGGCCGGCCCGCGCGAACTCGTCGAGCGGGCCGTGCGGGTGCGCAAAATGCTGGGCGGCGGCATGAGGCAGGTGGGCGTGCTGGCCGCCGCCGGGCTGTACGCCCTCGACCACCACCGCGCCCGGCTGGCCGACGACCACGCCCGCGCCCGCCGCCTCGCCGACGCCATCGCCGCCCTGCCGCGGCTGGGCATCGACCTCGAAACCGTCGAGACCAACATCGTCATGTTCGACGTGCCTGAGCCGGCCACCGAGGCCGTTGGGAAGCTGGCCGCGCGCGGCGTGGCCGTAAGTGCCTTCGGGCCGCACCGGCTGCGCGCCACCACCCACCTCGACACGGGCGACGACGACATCGCCGCCGCCACCGACGCGCTGCGCGCCCTTTACGCCTGATGCCGCTCCCCCTGCCCCCCGCCACCCTCCTGGCCATCGCCCGGCGCTTTGGCACGCCCACGTACGTGTACGCCGAAAGCGTTATCCGGGCGCAGTGCCAGCGGCTGCGCCTGTTGCTCGAAGGGCTGCCCGTAGAGCTGCTCTACGCCATGAAGGCCAACAGCAGCCCCGCCGTGCTGCGCGTGCTGCACAGCGAAGGCTTCGGCGTTGATGCCGTCTCGCCCGGCGAGATGCTGCTGGCGCTGCGGCTGGGATGGTCGCCGCGCCGCGTGCTGTTCTCGGCCAACATGATGACCGACGCCGAGATGCGGGGCGCCGTCGAGGCGGGCGTGCTGCTCAACATTGGCGAGCTGACGCGGCTGGAGCGCTTTGGCGCCGCCTACCCCGGCGCGCGCGTGTGCGTGCGGCTCAACCCCCGGCACGGCGCCGGCCACCACGCCCACGTGGTCACGGCAGGCGGCAAAACCAAGTTTGGCATCCCCGTCGAGCAGATTGACGAGGTGCTGGCCCTGGCGCGCAAGTACCGGCTCACCATTACGGGCATCCACCAGCACATCGGCAGCGGCATTCTGGATGCGGGCAAGTTCTGGGCGGCCATCTCCGTCCTGCTCGACCACGCGGGCCGCTTTCCCGACCTCCAGTTCGTCAACCTGGGCGGCGGGCTGGGCGTGCCCTACCACCCCGACGAAGCCGAACTCGACGCCGACGATTTCCGCCGGCGCGTCGTGGCGCCGCTCGAGCGTTTTGTCCGGCAGCACCCGCACGTGGGGCTGCGCTTCGAGCCGGGCCGCTTTCTCGTGGCCCCGTCGGGCGTGCTGCTGGCAACCGTCAACACGATTAAAAAGGGGACGGAGCGGACGTTTGCGGGCACGGACACGGGCATGGGCCAGCTGGTGCGCCCCAGCCTCTACGACGCCTACCACCACGTCGAAAACCTCTCGCGCCCCGACGGCCCGCCGCGCCGCTACGACGTGACGGGCAACATCTGCGAAACCGGCGACGTGCTCGCGCGCGACCGCGCCCTGCCCGAACTGCGCGAAGGCGACGTGCTGGCCCTGCTCGACGCCGGCGCGTACGGCATGAGCATGGCCTCGACCTACAACCTGCGCCCCCTTCCCGCCGAGGTAATGGTGGACATGGACGGCAAGGCCACGCTTGCGCGCCCGCGCCTGACGCCCGAGGCGCTCGTCGAGAGCCTGCTCAGCCCTTGACGCGCACCGACAGGGGCGGCAGGCCCGTGATCTCGGCGGCCAGCACGTCGCCGCTCTGCACCGGCCCCACCCCCTCGGGCGTGCCCGTGTAGATGAGGTCGCCCGGCAAAAGCGTGAAGATGGACGAGCAGTAGGCGACGAGTTCGGCGACGGAGAACATCATGTCGCGCGTGGTGCCCTGCTGCCGCACCTCGCCGTTGACCTTGAGCGTCACTTCGAGCGCCTGCGGGTCGGGAATGGCCGACGCCGCCACGAAGTCGCCGACGGGCGCAAACGTGTCGAAGCCTTTTGCCACCGACCACGGCAGGCCGGCTTTTTTGGCCTCGGCCTGCAAGTCGCGCGCCGTCATGTCGAGCCCGACGGCGTAGCCGTCCACGCAGCCCAGCGCCTTGGCCGGGTCAATGTCCTTGCCGCCCCGCCCGATGACGGCGACGAGTTCGACCTCGTGGTGCACGTCCCGCGACTGGCGCGGCAGCACGATGCGGCCGCCGTTGCCCACGAGGGCGGACGAAGGTTTTAAGAAAAGGATGGGGTTTTCGGGGACGGCGCTGCCCATCTCGCGCGCGTGGAGGGCGTAATTGCGCCCGACGCAGATGATTTTGCCGGGAATGAGCGACTGACGGCTCGTGGGAAGCGTGATGTCCATGCAGGGCGGAGCGGATCCGGGTTGAACGCGAGGGCGCGTGGCGCGTATTTTAGGCGGCTCCGCACCCCGCGGCACAGGCCTTCCACTCTCGCGCCGGTAACCAGTCCGGCGCGCCCAAGCAGAGATACCCTTCCAATGTACGCGATCATCGAAATCGGGGGCAAGCAGTTCAAGGTGCAGCCCAACA
>CBDUCD010000073.1:0-10749 GCA_965365535.1 uncultured Rhodothermales bacterium
TGTCGGGCGCGCGGCACGCGGCAAGGGCAAGCAGCGCGGCCAGCAGGGGCAGGCGAAAAAGGAGATGGGCTTGCACGCTGACCGCGGCTGCGTCGTCGCCATCACGGGTAGGGGCGTGCCGCGGCACGCCCCCACGACTTTGCCACGTCTCAGGCAGAACCGGTATAGACGGGTTGTTCGGCATCACTCGCGCACCCAGATGTTGAAGCTTTGGGAAGGTACGGTCAGCCGCGCGTCGCGTCCGCCGGCGAGAGGGGCGTCGGGGCCATCCAGCCCGCTCGCGTCCACGCGCTTGCTGTCGGCCACGCGGCGCCACGATCCGGCGGGCAGGTCGGGGATATCGAACGTCGCCGCGTCGGCGCCTGCATTGGCGAGCACGAGCACGCGCCCGTCCACGACGTAGCCCAGGAGGTGCGCGTCGTCGGGCAGGATCCAGCGGTAGTAGTCCGGGGGCACGGCCTTGCCCCGGCGGAAGGGCGCGCCGTACGGGGACAGCCGCAGCGCGATGAGGCCGCGCCAGTACGCCTGCATGGCGGCGAAATCGTCCGGCCCGCGCGTCTGGCCCACGGTTTCCCAGCGGAATTCGTTGGCGCGCCGCAGGTTGTAGGTGTCGCGCTTGCCGTGGATGGCGATGGCGACGCCCTCCAGCCCGGGCAGGGGCGTGACGGTCTCGACGAGGGGCGCGCTGCCTTTCGAGCGCATGATCTCGGTTCCGCCGTGCAGCACGACGGGGCCGAGCGAGGTCATGAGCAGCCCGGCGGCGATTTTGAAGGCGCCCTCGTCCACACCTTCCAGCCCGTTCCAGTCGCGCGTGGCAAACTGGTCGGCCAGGGCCCAGTTGTCGTGGATGTCGAGGTAGTTGATGCCCCGGTCGGGGTCGCCTTCGTCGGGCCAGGCGTTCGTCAGGCCCAGCATGACGCGCGCGCGCTGCGCGGCGTCGCCCCCCGCCCAGCCCCGGTCGGTCGCCTTGCTTTCGGGGTTCGAGGTGGGGCCTTTAAAGGCGTTGCGGGCGTCGTCCTGGAAAAACGTGATGGGGGCGTCAGCCTTGTACCACGCCCAGTCGGGGTTGGCGGCCACGTCGGGGTCGGAAGGCGGAATCCACGGCTCGCCGTAAATGATGGCGTCGGCGGGAAGGGCAGCGCGCAGCGCCCGCAGCGACGCTTCGTCCACCTGCCCCGCCAGATCTATGCGGAAGCCGTCCACGCCCATCTCGTCCATCAGCGCCCGGCACTGGTCAATGAGCCAGCGCTGCACGAGGGGCCGCTCCTCGAACTTGACCTCGTTGCCAAAGGGGCCGATGTGGTTTTGCGCGTCGTCGAGCCGGTAGTAGTACGCCTTGTCGAACACGTTGAAGTTGAAGAGGAAGTGTCCGCCGTCCATGTTCTCGCCCGTGTGGTTGGGCACCAGGTCCACGATGACGGCGATGCCCTCGCGGTGGAAGGCGGCGACGAGGTCGCGGAACTGGTCGCGCTCCCTTCCGGGCGCCGCGCCCCGCGTGCGGAAGCGGCTTTCGAGGGCAAAGGCGTGCGTCGTGCGGTAGCCCCACTGGTAGTTTTCGCGGTCGATGCCCTGCATCTGCGCGTACGCGTCGCCCGCGAAGGCGCGCTGCCACAGCGAATCCGGGTAGTGCAAAAACTCCTGGACGGGCATCAGGTGGACGGTGTTGATGCCCAGGTCCACGAGGTAGTCGAAGCCGACGGGCTGGCCGCGCCGGTTTCGGAGGCCGGGCGTCGCCAGGGCGCGGAAGGTGCCGCGCAGGCTGTCGGGAAGCGGCAGCGCGTCGGTGAAATCCTGCACGTGGACTTCGTACGCCACGACGTCGGCGAGGGCCGGGCGACCTCCCGCGACGGGTGGCGGCGGCACGCCCCGGTGCCAGACGCGGGCGCGGCCCCACGAGTCGTCGCTGACGCGGGCGTACGGGTCGGTGGCGTGGACGGGGTTGGTCTCGTAGAAGTACGTGCCCGGCTCGCCCGCCCGCGCCCCGCCATGCACGGTAAAGTCGTAATAGACGCCCGCCAGGTCGCCCGCTACGGCTGTTTCCCACACGCCCTGCCTGTCGCGTTCGAGGGCGAGGGTGTCGTAGGCGGCGCCCGCGCGGTCGCGGTAGAGGTAGAGGCGGACGGCGGCGGCGCGGGGCGAGAACACCCGGAACACCGTCGAATCGCCCTCGACTTCGGCGCCGAGCGGCTTGTCGGAGTAGAGGGTGCGGAAAATGCCGTCCAGTCGGGCCAGGGCGCGCAGGTTCTGCTCGGGCACCTCCACGTAGTACACCCCGCCCACGTCGAGCGGGCGCGCGGGCACGACGAGTCGGTGCGTGGCGTCGTGGGGCAGCACGCGGGCAATGGGGATGGCGGCGCCGCGAGCATCTACCAGGCGGTACGTGTCGGGGCTGAAGGGCGCGGCGACGGCGCCCTCGGGCAGCTCGACCCAGACGACGTTTTCGGCCCTGAGTTCGGCGCGGAGGCGCACGGGCGACCGGTCGTGCAGAAAGACGAGGTTGCCCCCGGCGGCGTTGGGGGCGCCGGCGGGCGGGTCGAGCCAGCGGCCCTCGTCCACCCGGAACTTGAACGGCGTCGCCGGGCCGATGGTGGCATAGTTCGCGTTCGGCACGGGCAGCACCCACACGCCTTCCATCGAAGAAAGCGACCGGAGCTGCCAGTCCGCGGCGTTCATGTCCTGGTTCCACCCCCGGAAGGCGCCCGTCACCACGACGCGCTGCGGCTGGAGGCCGTACGCCCCGGCGTCGAACACGAACCACGTCGTGTCGGCGCGGTGCAGATACCCCATGCGCCGCGCGTCCTCGGTAAAAGGCTGCGCGGCAAGGGACGGCGCGAGGGCGAGCAGGACGACCAGAAAGCGGGGCAGGCGGGGCATCAGGGCTGGAGGACGAGGCCCGTGCGGGCGGGGATTTCGACGACGAGGGCGCCGGCATCTTCGTCGGCGCGGTACGGGCCGTCCGTCGTGGCGAACTGCACCCGGAAAGGCGTGGCGCCCCTTTCGCCATCGAGTGGAATGCGGGCGCGCTGCACCGTGTCCGACCGGTTGAAAATGACGAGGGCGACGCTGCGGCCCCACGCGCGGCGAAAGGCGAAAAGCTGCCTGTCGCTGTCGGCGACGAGGGTTTCGTAGTCGCCCCGGCTGAAGAGGTCGCTTCCGCTGCGCAGCGCGATAACGTCGCGGTAGAAGTCGAACAGCGCCGTGTCCACGGCAACGGGGTAGGCGGGGCCGGAGAAGCCCTTTTCGGGCGCGTACCGGAGGTCGTCCCACAGCATCGGCTTGCGGCTGTCGGGGTCGTCGGCGCCCCACATGCCCACTTCGTCGCCGTAGTAGAACAGGGGCGCGCCCACGTACGTGGCCTGGAAAAGGGCGACGAGGCGCTGTATTTCGCGCTCGCGGGCCGTGGGCGGGCGCGTCAGGTAGGCGCGGTCGCCACGCGGACCTGTGCCGCCGCCCCAGTCGTAGCCCCAGCGCTCGGGGCGCTCGTAGGGCACGCGCCCGGCGTTGACGATCATCGAGGCCAGCCTTTCGGTGTCGTGCGAGTCTATGAGGTTCTGCATCGCGTGCTGCACCCTTTCGGGGTAGCGGCGGCGGCGCGCGTCGAGCGTGTCGGCAAAGGCGCGGGCGGGCAGCACGCCATCGATGAAAAAGCCCTTGGTGGGAAAGGCGAACGCCTCGTAGTTCATCGAAGCCGAAAAGCCGCCCTCGGCGACAAAGTGCGGCGTGTCGGCCCAGAGTTCGGCCACCGTGTAGGCGTCGGGGTTGAGCTGGCGGACGTACGCGTTCCAGTCGCGCCAGAAGCCCAGGGGCACCTGCTCGGCGGCGTCGAGCCGCCAGCCGTCCACGCCGTCGGAGGGGTCGCCGTCGCCATCCGGGTCCATCCACCGGCGGGTCGCGCTGAAGACGTAGGCGCGGGGGCCGTCGGCCAGCGTCGTCGAGTCGGCGTTGTTGGCGAACTCGGGCAGCGACTGCACGCCGTACCAGCCGCGGTAGCTGAACTCGTCGGCAGGCGTGGCGGGGTCGTCGAAGCGGCGGACGATGTACCAGTCGCGGTAGGGCGAGGCGGCGCCGTTTTTACGCAGGTCGGCAAAGGCGAAAAAGTCGCGCCCCGTGTGGTTGAAAACGCCGTCTATGATGACGCGCATCCCGCGCTGGTGGGCCTGCGCCACGAGCGCGAAAAAGAGGCTGTCGGCGCGCGTCGTCTGCCACGTGGCGGGGTCGGCGGTTTCGCGGGCCATGCGGGCAAAGTCGCCGTCGGGGTCGGGGCCGAAGTACGGGTCTATGTGGTGAAACGTGTTGCCGTCGTACTTGTGGAGCGAGCGCCCCCAGAACAGGGGGTTGAAGTAGAGCGCGTTGACGCCCAGCGTTTCGAGGTAGCCCAGCCTGTCAATGACGCCCTGGAGGTCGCCGCCGTAGCGCCGGTGGAACACGCCGTTTTCGTAGAAATCAGGCCCCATCGCCGTTTCCCACGCGCTGCGGCTGTACCACGCGCCCGTCCACGGCGAGACGCGCCACGACGTGTCGGGCAGGACGGGCACTTCGAGGCTGGCGCGCGTGGGGTCGTTGCCCGGGTCGCCGTTGCGGAAGCGGTCGGGGAAAATCTGATACCAGACGGCATCGGCGGCCCAGTCGGGCACGGCGTCCCCGGAGGCCGCGTCGCGGCGGTCGAGGGCGGCGGCCACGTCGGCGTCGCGGGGCGTGTTGCAGGCGGCGAGGGCGCAGGCCAGCAGGAGGGGCAGCAGGCGCATCACAGTTCGGGGTCGAAAAGATCATCCACGTCCACCGCCAGTCCGTCCATCAGGCGCGAGGCGGCGGTTTCGCCCGCGCCGCCCCGGCTAAACGTCGCGTACCCGCTGGCGCCGAGGGCGAGGATTTCGACCGTCTGGGCGGTGGGATCAACGAGCCAGTACTCGGCCACGCCGGCATCCTCGTAATAGGTGCGCTTGAGCGTCCGGTCGATTTCCGCCGTCGAAGGCGAGAGCACCTCCACGACGAGGTCGGGCGCGCCCATTACGGCGGCGCCGAGGATGTCGCGGCGGTCGCGGGCCACGAAAAACACGTCCGGCTGCACGACCCGCCTGGGCGAAAGCACCACGTCGGCAGGGGATAGCACCACGACGCCTGCCCGGCGCGGGCGCGCCCACGATTTGAGCAGGTCTGCAATACGGTCGGCGGTGATCTGGTGCCTGACTACGTGGGGCGAAGGCGACATGACGAGGTCTCCGTCGTGGATTTCGACGTGGTCGAGGGTTTCCGGCAGGCGCTGGAGCATGTCGTACGTCCACCGGCGCCACTTGCGGGCGGCCTGTTCGGGCGGCAGCGGCCAGGGGTTCTGGAGCATGGCAGCGGGGGTTGGAGGCTTCAGCGCACCACGACAAAGGGCCGCGTCTGCGCCTGGCCTGCCCTTTCGAGGCGGACGAGGTACAGCCCGGCGGGCAGCGCCGACACGCTGAAGGCCATTTCCTGCGGCCCCGCCGCCCGCGGCGCGTCGAGCAGGGCCAGCACGCGGCGGCCCAGCGCGTCGTACACGTCGAGGCGGACGGGGCCGGGCCTGTCGAGGGTGAACGCGATGCGCGCCGCGCCCCGCGCCGGGTTGGGCGCGACGCCGTCGAGGCCGAATGCGGAGGCGCCCTCGCCCGGTGCCACGTCCACGCCCGTGCCAGCGGGCGCGTAGCCCACGAAGTGGTTGGTAAACACGCGGAACGCCCCCGGCGCCAGCATAAAAGGCGCATCTACGTCCGCCACCGCGACGGGGGTGCCGCCGAAGTAGTCGTACCACGTGCCCGCCGCGCCAAACGCCGGGTTCACCTCGCGCGGCGCCACGCCAAAGTTGCCCACCACGACGGCCTGCATCGTGTCGAGCGAAAGCCCGATGCGCTTGCCGAAATCGGCGACGTTGAGGCTTACCTGCGTCTGCGGGGACGTGAAAACGGGGTGGGCGTGGCGGAGGGCAAGGAGGGCGCTCCACGTCTGGTAGAGGGCGTAGTGGGCGGGGTTGCCGCGGTACGCCCAGCCGTCGGCGCGGCTGTCGGTCCGGCTGCCGGGGCAGGCGTCCTGCTCGGGCAGGCATTCGTCGTTGGCGGCGCCGTAGCCCAGCTCGCCAAACTGCCAGATCATCTTGGGGCCGGGGAGGGTGAAGAAAAACGCCCCCGCCGCCTTCATCCGGTCGAGCGCAGTCGCCGTCGTCTTTACGTCGTAGCCGTCGGGGCCGGTATTGCCGTAGCGCGCATTTTTGCGCATCAGCCGCTGCTCGTCGTGGTCTTCCAGGTTCGAGACGCTGTTGGGCACCGTCAGCCCCTGCCCGCCCGCGCCGAAATACGCGCCGGCGAGGTTGCTGCCATACCCCATCGTGGCCTCGTTGAACGGCCCCATGACTTTGCGCCACAGCAGAAAGCCGGGGCGGCCCTCGTCTGTGCGGTACGTGGCGAGTTCGCGCTCCTCGGCGCCGCCGGCCAGGTGTTCGAGGACGAGCAGGGCGTCGGGGTGGGTGCTCCACACGCCATCGGCCATGCGCTTCAGGTTGGCGATGCGGCTGGCGTCGTAGCTGTCCCACTGGCCCTGGTTGTTCGGGCAACCACTCGGGCCGCCCTGCGGGCACTGCGTGAAGCCTTTCGAGAGGTCGTAGCGGAAGCCGTCCACGCCAAAGGTGTCGAGCCAGTACCGGTTGGCGCGGCCCAGCCAGTAGCGCGTGGCCGGACTGTCGTGGTTGAGGTCGGTAAAAACGTTGAAGGGATGGCGGGCCGACGTGTTGGCGTACGGGTTGATGGACGACGCGGGCGCGGCGGGGCTGCCCGTCAGGCTCGTGTTCCACAGCCGCACGAGCGGACTCTGGCCCGTCGCGTGGTTATAGACCACGTCGAGCAAAACGGCGATGCCGCGGCAGTGGGCCTGCTCGACGAGGCGTTTCAGGCTTTCGGGCGAGCCGTAGTACTTATCGACGGCGAAATGGAACGCCGGGTTGTAGCCCCACGACAGGTTGCCGTCGAACTCGGCGACGGGCATGAGTTCGAGGGCCGTCACGCCCAGCTTTTTGAAGTAGTCGAGCGTGTCGGCGAGGGCGCTGAACGAGTGGGCGTCCTGGAAGTCGCGCAAGAGCAGCTCGTAGATGACGAGGTTTTCGGGGCGCGGCGGCGTGTAGCCCGTCGCGTCGCACGAGGGCGCCGTGGCGCGGGGCTTTTGCAGCACGCCCACGATCTCGCTTGTCTGGCCCGCCGGGTACGGGGGAAAGCCCCCGTAGGCGAGCGAGGCGTTGTCGTGGTTGGGGTCGAGGACGACGGTGCTGTACGGGTCGGCCACGCGGATGAGTCCGTCCACGAGGTACTGGAAACGCACGGGGCCGTCGGCGTCGAGGTTGAGCGATGTCCAGAAATAGACGCTGTCGGCGTTGACGGAGTCGCGCTTCATGAGAAACGCCGGCTGGGCCTCCCAACTGCTGAAATCGCCGATGGCGTAGGCGTACTGGTGGTGCGGCGCGAACAGCGACAGCGTCACGCGGCCTCCCGGCCCGTACGTGATGCCGTCCTCCAGCCCGGCGGGGCGCTTTTCGTCCACCACGACGGGCGGAATGGTGCCGACCGTCGCAATCGCCGTCCGCCCGAACGCGTCCGTCGCGCTTACCTTGAACTGCGCGCCGGGCGCCACGGGCGCGGGCAGCACGTAGCGGAACAGGCGCGTCGTGGGGTCGAAATACGCCATCCCGTCGCGCTTGGCGCCATTCACCTCGAACGTCAGGGCTGTGATGGGCTGGCTCGAAAAAATCCCCGCCGATACGGCCACGATGGCGCCCGTGCCCTCCTGCTCGCGCGCCAGCTGGAAAACCATCGGGTCGGTGACGGTGACCTGCGAGTCGCTGTTGGGGCCGACGGCGACGGGGTTGAGCGGGTCGGTGAGCCACACGTAGTCGCTGCCCACGCTGTTGCGGTGGTAGTGGATTTTGTAGGTATAGACGTAGCCCACGCGCAGCGACGTGGTGTAGCGCCACTCGGCGAGGGTCGTGTCGTAGGTGGCGAGCGAGGGCGCGGCGGGGTTGATGAGGCCTTTGTTGTTGGGCCCCCAGTCGTTGAAGGAGCCGGGCACGAACACGCGCTGGACGCCCGTGACGGGCGCCGCCGTCAGGTCGGGCAGAAAACGGAACGTCACGTCCAGGCTGCCCTGCGCGCGGGCAGGCAGGGCCAGAACCAGGAGCAGCAGCGGCAGGACGTATCGCATGGAAATGGGATGGAGAGGGGTACAAAAAGAAAGGAGCCTGCGGCAGCACCCGGCTTGCCGGTCACGCCGCAGGCTCCTCGCATGGCTAAACGACTAGCGCACGACGGTCATCTGCCGCGTCTCGCTGCGCCCTTCGGCCTCGACGCGGTAGAGGTACACGCCCGAGGGCAGGTTGTCTGCCGCAAACGTGACCTCGTACGTCGAGGCGGCCTGGAAGCCGTCCACGAGCGTCGCCACCTGGCGGCCCATCGTGTCGAACACGCGCACCGTCACGTGCTGCGCCTGGGGCAGCGTGTAGGTGAAGCGCGTGGCGCCCGCGAACGGGTTGGGGAAGTTGCCCGTCAGCGCGAACGCGCCGGGCGTCTTGCCGCCCAGGTCCTCGACGCCCGTGGCCTCGCCGCCGCGCCGCACGACCGTTGCCGTGAGCGAGTCCGGCGACGAGATCATGATGTACGGGTCGTACTGCGGCTGCGGGGTCTGCGAGCCGGGACCCATGGGGCCAAGCTGGTCGGTGTAGCGGCCATCCACGCGGCGCGCGGCGCCGAAGATGTGCTGCAACCGGCCTCCCGCCTCCATCGCGGCACCCAGCCTGAAGTACGTGTTGCCGCCAATGGTGGCCTCGTTGTCGTAGCCGTCGGTGCCAATCTTGCCCACGACGGTTTTAGGCGTGCCGGGCTGGAACGAGAACGTCTGCGAAAACACGCTGTCCCCCGCCACGCGGTCGCCCTGCGTGCCGTCGTCCTTGAGCAGGCGCGTGGCAATCTGGCCCAAGTCGCCAGGGCCCCACGTGGCCCAGTCGCTGAGGCCGTCCGAAGCGCCCGCCACGGGTCCGTTGACGGCCCCGCCGTTAAACGTCGTGACCGGCTCGCCCGTCTGCGTGTCGTTGGGCAGGCGCCCGTTGTCGGCGAGGTAGTAGTACGCCGGGCGCATGTCCACCTCGAAGATGACCGTCGCCGGCGTCGTGAACACCTCGTCGGGCGTCACATTGTCGAAGTAGCGGGGCGACACCTCGATTTCCAGCCGTCCGTTGCCGTCGGTATCCGTTTCCTTGCCCGTGAGGGTGAGCTGCGGGTCGGGGCTGATGCTTTCCCAGCCATCCGGCGGGCTGCCGGGCGTGCGCCCGATGACGAACTTGTAGCCGAACTTGGCCGTCTGGCCCTCGGCGGGCAGCTCCACGTTGTCCCACTTCACGACCGTCGAGTAGAGGTCGGGGTTGAGGAAGTCCTGGTACATCGTGTCCGCCGTGGTGCTCCAGCCGTTGATGCCGCTGGCGAGGGTGATGACGTCTTTCGTCGGGTCGAACGTCGTTTTGCGCAGCTTGGCGACGCTCATGTCCACGGTGAAGGAGACTTCGTAGTCCCTGAACTGCGCGCCGCAGCCGTCGGTGAGGGTTTTGTTGAACATCACGACGGGCAGCGTCTGCGTGTCCGCGTCGGTGACGGTGTACATGCGGTTGCCGCCCTCGAAGTCGTTCTCGTAGTTGTCCCCATCGGTGGCGCCGAGCGTGGCGAAGAACTTGTAGGACTGGGCCGAGCCTTTGGCCAGGTCAAGGGTCACCGAGTACACGTTGTCGCCGTCGGGGTCGGTGAGCATGGTGCCGGCAGACCAGTCGTTCATGGTGCCGCGCAGCTGCACTTCGTCCGTTGCCCGGTCGAAGCGGCATTTGAGGACAGCGTCGCTCAGGTCCACCTGGAAGGTGACCTGGGCGGTCTGCGCCATCGCCGATCCGCCCGTGAGGAAGATCGCCGCGAGGAGCAGCATTCTGGTAGCGCTTTTCATTGCATACCTCTGTTTGGTGGGGGTTTGTGGGATTGTATCGCTAAAGGCCACGCGGGGCACGGAAAGCGCCTGGTGGATTGTAGCCGGGGAAAGGGCGTCAGAAGGCGACGCCGATGGAGAGCGTTTGCGGGGTGCCGAAGGGTTCCTGCTCGCGGAAGCTGTAATCCGCGTGGAGGCCCAGGTTTCCCAGCGCGTAGCGCAGGCCGAAGCCCAGCGCCCAGCCCTGGTCGTCCAGGTCGGCGGCAAAGGCCTGCCGGTAGCCGCCGCGCACGAAAAACAGCTCGCGGAAGCTGTACTCGCCGCCAAAAGAAGCGCTCTGCGCGTTGTCGCTGGGCGCGAGGGCGTCGGCGCTGAGGCTCAGGCGCTGCGCGGCACTCTGGAACGCGTCAATGGAGACGCCCACGCGGAAGGCGAGCGGCATGGCCCACGAGTCCGTCTGGAGGCGGCCCGGCAGGTTGGGGTTGTCGCCGCTCTGGCCCGTCCGGTCGATGGGTTCGTAGAGGTCCTTGCCGTCGAGCTTGAGGTTGCTGCCGAAGTTGGTCAGCGTCATGCCGATGCGCAGCCCGCGAAACGGCGTCGTGTAGCGCACGCCCAGGTCAATGGCGGCGCCCGAGGCGCGTTCGTTCCAGATGCGCTCCTGCACGAACTTGACCGTCCCGCCGATGGCAAAGCGGTCGGTGAGGGCTTTGGCGTACGTCACGCCCGCGGCGAACGAGAGGGGCGTAAAGCGCTCGCCCGTACCGTCGGGGTTGTCCTCGCTCGTGA
>CBDUCD010000074.1:0-10748 GCA_965365535.1 uncultured Rhodothermales bacterium
CCCGCGCGCGGCGCGGCGATAAAGCGCTCGATAAACGCCGCCACGTCGTGGCTGTGGATGTTGTCGCGCACCTGCTTGCCTTTGTAGCCAAAGACGCGGTACAGGCGGCCCTCGACGTTGCACTTGACGAGGTACGACAGGAAGCCGTGCAGCTCGACGCCCGAGTGCCCCGGCCCGGTCAGGCAGCCGCCGCGCAGCGCGCACGTGGGCATCCCGAAATAGCGCCCGTACTCCTGCGCCATCACGTCGGCGGCAACTTTCGAGGCGCCGAAAATGGAGTGCTTCGACTGGTCGATGCGGAACGTCTCGGCGATGCCGTTCTGGTAGGCCGCGTCGGCATAATCCCAGCGCGTCTCCCCCTCGACGAGGGCGAGTTCGTTGGGCGCGTCGCCATACACCTTGTTGGTGCTCATGTGCACGAACGGGCTTTCGGGGCAGGCGCGGCGGGCGGCTTCGAGCAGGTTGAGCGTGCCGACGGCGTTCGTGTCGAAGTCGTCGAAGGGGATGTCGGCGGCGCGGTCGTGGGAGGGCTGGGCGGCCGTGTGGACGATGGCGTCGGGGCGGAGCGTGGCCAGCAGATCCAGCACGCCCTGCCGGTCGCGCACGTCGAGTTCGTGGTGGCGAAAGTCGCGGTAGCCCTTTTCAAGGCGCCGCTGGTTCCAGCGCGTGTCGCCCTCGGGGCCGAAAAAGACGGCGCGCTGGTTGTTGTCCACGCCGTGGACGTGCCAGCCCGCGCGCAAAAAGTGCTCGACAACTTCGGAGCCGATGAGGCCGGACGAGCCGGTGACGAGAAGGGTGCGGTTTGCCATGAAGGGAGAGGGTCAGAGGAGAGAGAGGGGAGAGTATAACCGGTTCCAGAAGCAGCGGGCGTAGGCTTCTGCCGTGTTCTCGTCGAAAAACCGGCGCGCCGCCGCGCCGTCGAAGGGGATGGCAGCGGGGTTGTCGAGCCAGCGGGCCAGCCCCTCGGCGATGGCGTCGGGGCGCGTGGCGTCAATGGCCAGGCCCAGCCCGCGCCCGCGCACCTGGGCGCCCACGAGCCCGTGGTGCGAGGCCAGCACGGGCACGCCCGCGCCCGCCGCGCGCACGAGCACGTTGCTCGACCCGATGTGCTGCTGGTAGGTGAGCAGGACGAGGTCGGCCCCTTCGATGAGCTGCTGGATTTCGGCGTCGGGCACGAAGCGGTCGTCCCACAGCACCTGCACCGGGCTGCGGTCGCGCAGCGCCCCGATGGCCTGCCGGATAAGCGGCGCGTCGGGGGCGTCGGCGGGGCCGGCAAAGGCGACGGCCAGCTTTTGCTGCATGTCGGGCGCGAGGGCGGCGAGGGCCTCGCACACCTGCGGCACGCCCTTGCGGCTGTCGAGCATCCCGAAAAGCAGCACGCGCCGCCTTCCCGTTTCAGCGCCGTCGAAAATCGTCGCGCCCGTTCCCGCCGGCGGCACGGGCACGGGGTCGGGCAGGAAAACGGCCACGTCGCGCCCCGCCATGCGGTTGACGATGGGCACCACGAAGGGGTCGAGGCAGAAAAGCGTGTCCAGCCGGGGGTTGGCGAGGGCGGCGCGCAGCACGAGCTTTTTGCGCAGCGCCAGCCGTTTTTCCGCCGGCGTGGGCGCCGGCCCGCCCAGACTGCCGTAATGAAACGAGGGCCGGAAGTAGATGCCCGACAGCCGGGCGCGGCCCACGCGGCGCAGCGCCGTCGAAAGCTGGAGGTGATCCCAGTAGAGCGCGGCGGCGTGCGCGGCGCCCGTCCGCGCCACCATTTCGCGCAGCGCGTGCCCGTGGAACGCGTCGCTGCGGGCCAGCCCGAGGTTCTCGGGCACGTCGTCCAACAGGTGCACCTGCACGCCGGGCGTGTCGCGGGCGGCCTGCGTGGCGGCCTCGTGGTAGCGCGCAAAGGCGTGGCCGACGGCGACGTGCAGCGGGCCGGGCAGCGCGTGCGCGGCCCAGTACCGGCGCAGCGCGTCGAGGTAAAGGCCGTGGTGGCCGCCCCAGTACAGGTCGAAAAGGAGGACGCCTTTCATGCCGCCTCCGCAGGGCGCGCCTGCCGCGTCAGCTTGCGCGCCAGGGGGTGCCGCAGCACGAACGGCGCGAGCGCCGTCAGCCAGCCCACGGCGAGGGGCACGATCCACCAGGCGCGGGCGCCGGGCACGCCGTACCAGCTCCACGCCACGCCCGCCGCCACGACGGCGTTGCCCGCCAGCAGCATCAGCGTGCCCTTTTCCAGCCACGCGCGCACGCGGAGGCCGCGCGACCGCTCGTACTGCCAGAGGATGTAGCCGCTGCCGGCCAGCAGCGCCACGACAAACGCTACCACCACGCCCTCCGGCCCCAGCCACCAACCGCCCAGCCATCCCAGCCCCGCGTTCAGCACGCCGATGAGGACGTGCCCGACCACGTTGGGCGCCAGCCCTCCCGACCCCATGTTGTCGTAATAGGCGGGGTTGACGAGCAGGTTGAGCATCCAGCCCGTGGCAAGTGTGGCAAGTGAAAAGGCGAAAAACGGCTCGTACGTGCCCAGCCAGAGGGCCGACACGTACGGCCCCGCGCCCGCCAGCACGGGCCAGCCGACGGCGACGATGAGCAGCATGGCGCGGCACGAGTCGGCGTAAAAGCGGCGCGTGCGGGCCGCGTCGGTTTCGTGCCAGGCCGTGAGCGTGGGCACGAGGGCGGCGTGGGCCGTGGCCACGACGGCGCGCACCTGCGAGACGAGCTTGTGGGCCATGTCGAAGAAAAACACCGCCCCCGGGTTGTAGGCGGCGATGAGTCCTTTCGTGACGGGCTCGAACAGCATGTACGAGGCCGAGATGGCCTGCACGCCCGCGCCGTAGCCCAGCATCTCGCGCAGGTCGGCCCAGCGCCAGCGCAGCAGCAGCCGCCGGCGGGCGGGCATGAGGCGCCCCAGCACCGTCCACGCTGCGATAAGTAGCAGGGCGTTCTGGCCCACCTGCGCCTGCGCCAGCCCCACCAGCCCGGCACGCGGCACGCGCCACAGCGCCAGCGCCAGCAGGCTGATGGCCCCGGCCATGACGAGCACGTTGCGCACCGCCACGCGCTGCAACCCGTCAATGCCCGACAGCGCCACGAGGGCAATGGACGTGAGCCAGAATGAGGCGAGGGCGTACGGCAGCACGTCGAGCGCCGCCGCCAGCAGGGCCGCGTCGCCGCCGTAGATGCGCGCCAGCAGCCAGCCCACGAGGGGCCAGGCGAGGGCCAGCGTCGGCAGCAGCACCAGCCCGACGGTCAGCATCGCCGTTTCCACCATGCGGGCGGCCTGCGGGGCGTCGCCGCGTGTGTCGTACAGCGCCACGAAGCGCGTCACGCCGCCCGCCAGCCCCAGGCTCGCCACCCCCGCCGCCGACGTCCACGCCAGCACCAGCCCCCACACGCCGCCCAGCGCGCTGCCCAGCCAGCCATACACCAGCCGGTACAGCACGATCATCGCGATGCCGTTGACCACCACCTGCACGCCCGAAAGCGCCGTGTTCCAGAAAATGCGCCGCTGCATCAGGCTGCCCGGGTAAACGTCGCCATCAGGTGGTCGCGGGCCGACATCCAGCCCGCGGGCACGGGCGGCGCGCCCGCTACGCGGCGCCCGGCCACGTGGGGATCGCGGAAACGACCGAGCAGGCCGAACACGCCGGGCGCCCAGTGGTGAAGGGCGTTGAGGCCGGCCTGCGCCAGCTTCTGCCGCCGCGACGCCCGCGGCTGGTGGCTGTAAAACGCCACGTCTTGCAGCGTCAGCCCGGCCCGGGGCGCGGCGGCGCGGCACCATTCGGGCGAGATAAACGACAGGTGCTCGGGAATGGCGCCGTACCAGTAGTGGCTGCCCATGAACCGCCACGCCGCTGCCGCCGCGTTGCCCGTGCCCACGAGAATGCTGCCGCCGGGCGCGAGCGCGGCGGCCCACGCCTCCAGAAGCGCGAGAGGGTCGGGCATGTGCTCGACGAGGTCGAAGGCCGTAATCACGTCGAAGGGGCCGCCGCCGAGAGGTGCCATCGCGTCCTCGCCCACGATCTCGACGCCCCGCGCCCGCGCCTGCGCCCGCGCGGCGCCATCTACCTCGACGCCGAACGTCTGCCAGGCGGGGGGCACGTGGCCCAGAAACGCGCCGTCGAAGCAGCCCACGTCGAGAATGCGGCCCGGCGCCCGGCGGGCGAGGTGGCCGAGGGCAATCTGCCAGTCCCGTCGGTCGGCGAGGTCGTAGCGCCAGTGGGCCGTCTCGCCCGCGGCATAAAGCGCGTTGAGCGCGTCGGAGGAGAGGCGCGGCCACCGAAACGCCAGCGCGCACGCGGGGCAGCGGTACAGGCTGCCGCCGGGCAGGGGCGCGTCGAGCGCGCGGCCCGCAAAGGCGAGGCCGGGCGCGAGCGGTCCCACGCGGCGGGCCGGGGCGCCGCACTGCACGCACGCGACGGTTTCGCCAGCTTTGCTCACAGCGCGCCCTCGGCTTCGCGCCGCGCCCGCGCCCACGCGCCCGCCGCCACGCCCGTCAGCAGGCCCATGTTGAACGTGTTGTCATCAATGAGAAACGGCGGCGCCGCGAGGGCCGAGAGCAGGTAGCCGCACAAACACAGCGCCGCCGCCAGCCCGGCCAGCCGCACGACGGGCCGCGCCCGTGCCGTCTGAAACGCGCGGTAGCCGTCCCAGATGGCGCCCAGCCACAGCACGAGCGCCACGCCCAGCCCCCACAGGCCGTACTTGAAAAGCAGCGACACGTAGCCGTTGTGGATAAAGTTGGAAACGCTCGTGGCCCGGTCTATGATGTCGGTAAAAGAGAAGTACGCCCCCGGCCCGTGGCCCAGCAGGGGCGACTCGGGCACGCGCGCCAGGGCGCCCCGCGCCTCGAAAAGGCGGCTCACGAACGAGATGTCAACCGTCGCCGCGTCGCTGATGGTGGTAAAGCGGTTGATGATGCCCGCCACGGCAATCTGCAAGGTGTCGGCCATGAAAATGCTGCCCACGCCGACGACGAGCGCCAGCCCGCCCAGCGTCACGAGCGCGATGCGGCGGCGCACGCCCGAAGGCGCCACCAGCGTCAGCAGGCCCATCGCAAACAGGAACGCCACCCAGTACGACCGGCTCTGGGTGAGGATGAGGGCGGCGAAGCACAGCAGCCACGCCGCGGCGAGGGGCAGGCGCGCCTTCCAGCGCGTGGCGAAAAGCGCCCACGTGGCCAGGCACACGCTCGACACCATCATCACGTTGTCGTTCACGATGACGCGCCCGCGCCCCACCTGGTACTGCTGCACGGCGTTGAGGATGAGGGTTCGGTAGTCGAGTATGTTGCGCAGCGCGATCAGCACCCACACGAGGGCCATCGTCAGGGCGATGGCGGGCACGGCCCAGCGGTAGCGCTCGATGGCCTCGCGGACGGGGAAAAACAGCCCCACCATCAGCACCATGCGCCACTCGCGCAGCGCGTCTATGAGGGGCGCCTCGAACAGCCCCACGGCCAGCACAATCGTGCCCGTCACCGTCAGCAGGAACAGCAGCGCGGCCTTGCCTGTCGTGCCGCGCAGGATGGGCGCGCGGTAAATCACGACGCGCGTCAGGCCCCAGTGCGCCAGGTAAACGCCGAAATAGAGGCCGTAGAGCACTTCCTGCAAGCTCAGCCCCTCGGTGTAGTCGGCAATCAGCAGAAAGCCCAGCAGCACCACGCACAGGTTCAGGAGCGGGCGGCGGAACAGCCAGAGGGCGGCGGGCAGCGCGGCCAGGACGGCCACGGGCAGCCATGCGAGGGCGGGCGCCACGAGCGCGAGCGCGATGGTGGCGCCTGCCACCCCGACGCCCAGCACGGCACCGGCCCCCCACCCGGGGCGCGCCAGGCCCGTCAGCGCCGCCCTATTCATGGAACGGCCCGTCGGCCCGCAGCCGGGCGCGCAGCGCGGGCGCGTGCTGCCGCCACGCCGCGTGGAACAGCGCCACCAGCAGCGCCAGCACAAAGGTGGACAGCACGATGCTGATGAGAAGCATCGAACGGCGCGGCCAGTCCTTTTTGACGGGCGGCACGGCCCTATCCACCACCTGGAGGGCCTCGCTCTGCTGCTCCTCCTGCAAGCGCGCCGTCTCGAGCATCGGCGCGATGACTTCGAGCATACTCTTCTGAACTGTCAGGTCGCGCTCGAGGGCCACGTACTGGCGCACGACGGCGGGCATGTTGCGCTGCGCCACGGGCAACAGGTCTTCGCTGCCGCCCATCGCCTGCTGGTAGCGGCGCCGCGCCGCCGCCAGCGCCGTCTCGAAGCTCTGCACCTGCGGGTTGCCGGCGCCGTACTGGGCGCGCAGGCGTTCGTACTCGATCTGCTGGCGGGCGAGGTCGGCGCTCAAATCGCCCATCTGGGTGAAAAACGCCTGCGTCTGCGCGTCCACGTTATAGACGCCGTACTGCTGCTGAAACTGCTGCGAGGCGTCGAGCAGGGAGTCCACATCAGCCAGCGCCTGGTTGTAGCGGCGCTGCACGTACTGGTAAAACGACGACGCGCTTTGCGAGGCGAGGGCGGCGTTGCGGCGGTTGAGCTCGGCCACCATGAAGTTGGCCATCGCGGCGGCGCGCTGCGGGTCGCGGTCGAGCACGGAGATGGACAGGAACTCGAATTCCAGGTCGACGGGAAACGACGTCCGCTCGGCCAGCTCCTGGATGGCCGCCTCGCGGGGGAATTTCGCGTCGTCGGTCTCGTAGGCCGCCACGAGGTCGAACGTGTCCACGACGGTTTCGCGCATCGAGCGGCTCGTCAGCAGCGTCAGGTAGCGCGCGTATTCGCCCGTGCCGCCGCCCAGCAGGCTGGAGGCCGCCGTGCTCAGGTTGCGCCCCAGCACGGCGCTGAGGGGGTTGAGGCCGCCACTCTCGGGCGAGAGCACGCGCGCCGACGCCCGGTATTCGTTGGGGATGAGCAGCAGCACCACGGTTGCCACCACGGCCACGGCAACCGTGGCGATAGCGATAAACCAGCGGCGCCGCCACGCGATGCGCGCCTGCCGCCACGCCCACGCCTCCAGCCGCCCGTCGTCCCGGCGGTCCACGGCGAAGAGTTCGTCGCGCAGGCGGGGCTCGGTTTTCTGCGTTTCCATCGGCGTCTCAGTTGCTCCGGGCGTTGTCGCGCACGAGCAGGTACGTGGTGATTACGGCCACGGCGGTCGAGACGGTCGTCAGCAGCGTCGAGGCGGTGCGGAAGCGGGCGTCGCGGCGGGCGGTGTTTTCCTGGAGCGTGAGCTGCCGCTCCTGGAGCGAAAAGGCGTAGAGGTCGGGCCGCGTGGCCTGGTCGGCGGTCGTGACGAGGACGACGTCGCCCGAGGCGAGGGTGCCCATCTCGGCGGCGGGGCGCATCTGGTTGGTGCCGGCGCGCATCACGAACACGTCGCGGGCGGCCTGGCGCAGCCCCCCTGCTGCCCTGAGGTACGCCGCCACGCTGCCGTCCTGCTGGACGGGCACGTAGCCGGGCCGCGTCACCGCGCCGATGAGCAGCACCGTGCCTTCGTCGCGCGGCACGACGAGGGCGTCGCCGTCGTAGAGCGGGATGTCGGCGCCGCCATTGCCGGCCAAGCCGCCGCCTTCGAGGGCGAGGCGGGTCTCGAAAAACTGGTCGCTGAGGGCGCTGCGCGTCACGAACGGCAGGTCGCCCGGCGCCTGCACGGCGCGGTAGGCGGCGTTGAAGGTGGAGGCCTGATTTGTCGAATACCGGCGCTGGAGGTAGGCGCCGCGCCCCAGCGCGCCGGGCAGCAGCCCGCCCGCCATCCGCAGCAGGTCTTGCAGCGTCGTCCGGCCCTGGACGATGGGGTAGGTGCCGGGAAAGCGCACAAAGCCTTCGACCGTGGCCGTGCCCGCATCGCGGTCTTCCTCGACGTACACCGTGGTGCCGGGCGCCACGAGGGCGCCGCGCACGCTTTCAAAGGGGGCGGGCGGCGCGTCGCCCACGCGCACCATCCGCCCGGACATTTCGGCGGGGCCGCCGGCAAGCTGCACGAGGCCGGCAACCGTGTCGCCCGCGCGGTACTCGTAGGCGCCCGGAAAGGCCACGCCGCCCGAGACGTACACGGACTGCCGGCTGGTCTGGTAGGCCGCCACGCCGATGCGGTCGCCGTCGCGCAGGTACGGGTTCTGGCCCAGGTCGCCCGTGCGGCGGTAGCGCTGCACGTCGTAGGTTTCGCGCGTGCCGTCCTGGTGGGCGATTTCCACCTGCCGCAGCGAGGGGGCAAAGCCTTTTTCGATCCACGTGGCCTCGGTAAGCGAGTCGGCGTAAAACGCCTCGGCAAGCACGTCGTCCAGCCGGGCGGCGGCGGCGGCGGTTTTGCGCCCCGGCGCGGGCACGGCGCCCGTCACGTGGACGAGAAAGCGGCGCGGCTGCGCCAGCGCCACGTCGAGCGACACGTTGCGGTAAAAGGGGCGCAGCGCCTCGACGACGCGGGCGCGGGCCTGGTCGAGCGCCAGGCCCGACACGTCCACGGCGCCTGCCGAGGGCAGCACCAGCACGCCGTCTGCCGTCACGGCAAGGGCGGCCACGACAGGCTCGGCGCCGCCGATGCTGACGCTGAACACGTCGCCCGGCCCCACGCGGTACTGCCGGGCGTCGAAGGCGCCTTCGAGGGCTGCCGTCGCGGCGGGGCTGTTGAAGGAGGGCGCGGTAGCACGCGCGCGCAGCGCCTCGCGCATCTCGGCGGGGGTCTGCGCCCGCGCTACGCCGGCCAGGCACAGCAGCGCGAAAAAGGGCACGCGCCACCCGGAAGGGGCTGGAAAGGGAGAAATCAAGGTGTCGGCGCGGGTAAAAAACCGTCAGCGAAAAAGAACGGTAGCCAGAAACGATAGGCGCGGCGCGGACAGCTTGGAGCACGGGGGCAATGGTGGCAAATTACGACGCCTCTGCCCCGCGATCAATCCACGCCCCCATGCCCACGCATTTTGCCCCCGCCAAAATCAACCTCGGCCTGCACGTGCTGCGCCGGCGGCCCGACGGCTACCACGACCTCGACACCATTTTCATCCCCATTCCCTGGCACGACAGGCTGCGCGTCGAGCCGGCGGAGGCGCTCGCGCTGACGTGCTCCGACCCCGACCTCGCCACGGACGACAACCTGGTGCTGCGCGCCGCCCGCGCCCTGCAACAGGCGACGGGCACCGGCGCGGGCGCCCACCTCCACCTCGAAAAACACCTGCCCTACGGCGCCGGGCTGGGCGGCGGCTCGTCGGATGCGGCAGCGGCGCTGCGGGCGCTGTGCCGCCTGTGGAACGTCGCGCCCGCGCCCGCCGCGCTGGCCCGCATTGCCCGGTCGCTGGGCGCCGACGTGCCGTTTTTCCTCGACCCCGCACCCGCGCGCGGCACGGGCATCGGCGACCGGCTGGCGCCCCTCGTGGACGAAAACGGCGATCCGTACACCCTGCCGTACCCCCTCGTCGTCGTCGCGCCGGGCGTGCACGTCTCCACCTCCGACGCGTACCGACACGTCACGCCCCGCGACGCCCATCGGCCCGACGTGGCGGCGCTCGTCATTTCCAACGACCTGGACGCGTGGCGCGCCCGCCTCGCCAACGACTTCGAGGCGCCCGTCTGCGCCCTCTTTCCTGCCCTGGCCGCGCTGCGGGCGGCGCTGTGGGATGCAGGCGCCGCCTTTGTGCAGATGACCGGCTCGGGGTCGGCCTTTTTCGGCGTTTTCGACGGCGAGGCCGCGGCTACGGCTGCCGCCGAGGCGATGCGCTTCGAGGGGCACCGCGTGTGGCACGGCTTTGCTTCCAGCCCCGCGTAGCCGATACGGCGCGGACCGCCCTGCGGCGCCCGCCGATCCTTTTGGCCCTTTTCGTGGTTACACTGCGGCCTGCATTTTCAGCTATCTATGCCTTCTCTTCCCGACTATTACCAGGCGCTTGGCGTGGCGCCCACGGCCAGCGCCGACGAGATCAAAAAAGCCTACCGCAAGCTGGCCCGGCAGCACCACCCCGACCGCAACCCCGACGACCCGAAGGCCGAGGAGCGCTTCAAGGAAATCCAGGAGGCGTACGACACGCTTTCGGACATGGAAAAGCGCAAGGTGTACGACTACCGCCGCACCCACCCCGGCGGCGGGCGCCCCGGCGGCTACGACGACCTCTTTACCGGCGGCGGCGGGCGCTACCGCCAGAACCCCGACGGCACGTTCGTGCGCTTCGAGACGACGGGCAGCCCCTTCGACTTTGGCGGCGGCGCCGAGGAGGGCGGCCTGGGCGACTTTTTCAGCCGCATGTTCGGCGGCGAGGCCCGCAGCGCCCGGCAGCCCCCACCCCGCGACGCCGAAACCGAGCTGCGCCTCACCTTCGACCAGGCGCTGCGCGGCGGCCCGACGGAAGTCCGCATCGGCGACGAGACCATCCGCCTCAACATCCCGAGAGGCGTGCCCAACGGCTACAAAATCCGCCTCCGGGGCAAGGGCGCGCCCGGCGCCGGCGGCGCGCGCGGCGACCTCTACGTGCGCTTTGCCGTCGAACCCAGCAGCCAGTTCCGCCGCGAGGGCGACGACCTCTACCTCCAGGAAACCTTCACGGCCCTCGAAGCCATGCTGGGCTCCGAGCGCGTCATCACGACGCCGGGCGGCGAAAAGGTGAAGGTGACGCTGCCCGCCGGCACGCAGCCCGGCACGCGGCTGCGCCTGCGCGGCAAGGGCGTGGACCGGGGCGACCGCGCCGGCGACCTCTACGTCGAGGTAAACGTCTCCGTCCCCACCCGCCTCACCGATGCCCAGCGCGAAGCCCTCCGCAAAGCCGCCGAGGACGCGGGGCTGAAGTAGGGAGG
>CBDUCD010000075.1:0-10721 GCA_965365535.1 uncultured Rhodothermales bacterium
TGCAAACCCGCCCCTACGTCGTCAACTACACGACGGCGGCCACGCACGGCACGCGCCGCGTGACGGGCACGACGACCTTTGGCGACGTGGCGGCGCCGCCCGCCAAAAACAGCTATGCCGCCCTGCTGCGCGACATTGTCGAGGAAGCGTTCAGCGCGGAAACGCACGACGCGGCGCCCCCGCCCTTTTTCGCCTCCGCCGCAACGGACAGCTTGCAGCGGACGGTCGTGTTTCTGCTGGATGCCTACACCCTCAACGCCGCCCGGTGGCTGCCCCGCGCGGGCGCGGCGCCGGACGCGGCGGGCAGCTGGGCGATGGATTACGTGCGCGATGGCCTCTACTGGCCCGTCGCCGTCCACTTTGCCGACCGCTTCGGCCAGACGATTGCGCGCTTTGGCTACCACGACGCCGACGGCGACTTCGAGCCCGACCCCGTCACCGTCGCGGGCGGCGACGTGTCGGGGCTGAAAATCGTGCTGATGCCCGACGAGCCCGTGCGCGCCCTCGGCCCCGTCGCCACGGCCCGGCGCCGCGCCCAGCGCCTTTTCGCCGACGCCGAGCTCCACACCGTCACGGCCCTCGGCCCCACGCCCGACGGCACGGCGGCGCTGTGGCGCTACGCCTTTTATTCGCCCGCCCAGGACTCCCTCGTCACCGTTGATGCGGGTTCGTTCAGCACCAGCGTGTTTGTCGAGAAAGCCTCGGGGGCGCGGGGCCGGCTCGACGTCCCCACGCCGTTTGTTGATAGCGACGTGATTCTGCAAAAGGCCGAGGCCGACGGCGGCGCGGCCTTCCGCGACCAGTACCCCGAGCAGACCGTCGGGCTGATGGTGGAGCTGGGCGACCTGCCGCTGCCTGTGCGCCCCCCCGCGCCCGCGCGCTTCTGGCACGTCGTGTACGAGTCGCCTTTCGAGGCCAGCCCGCAGCGGCGCGTCGAGCTGTTCTACGACGCCGAGACGGGCGCCCGCCTCGAAGGCCAGCCCGTGGCCGCCGAGGGCGCCGCCCCCGTCGGGGCGCTGCGGCTCGACGACCCCGTGCCCAGCCCCGCGCGCGGGCCCAGCCGCGTCACCTTCACGCTCGCGGCGGGCGGCCCGGTGCGGCTCGCGGCCTACGACCTGATGGGGCGGCGCGTGGCCCTGCTCGTCGAAGGCCCGCAGCCCGCCGGCACGCAGACGGTCGCGTGGGATACGGGCGCCCTCGCGCCCGGCCTCTACGTGCTGCGGCTGGAAAGCGGCGCGGCGCACGCGCAGCGGCCCGTCGTAGTCGTCCGCTGACGTGGAAAACGCGACGCCCGGCAGCGGCTTTCTGGCCCTCCACGGCGTAGGGCTGCGCCTCGACGACGTGACGCCCACGCAGCGCCGCGCCCTCGAAACCGTCGCCGAATACCACGGCTTCCGCCCTGCCCCGCCCATTTCGGGCGCGTGGACGTGGACGGAAGGCGACGCCTCCGCCCGCCCCGCCGACGCCCTTTTCGTGGCCGCCCACGCCTCGGGCCTGGCGCTGTGGCGCGATGGCGACGATTTTCTGCTCGAACACGGCGCGGGCACGCTCCGCGTCTCGCCCGCCCTCCGGCAGGTGCAGGGGGCGTTGCCCCGGTCGAAAAAAGGCGCCGACTCCGAGTTCTACGTCGCCACGACGCTGGCGCTCTTGCTGATGCTCGAAAGCGCGGGCTTCTACGCGCTCCACGCCGCCTGCCTCGTCAGCCCCGAGGGCGACGGCGTGCTCGTCGTCGGGCCCAGCGACACGGGCAAGTCCACGATGGCGCTCCACCTCGTCGGACGCGGCTGGCAGTACCTGTCGGACGATTCCGTGCTGCTGTTCGACGAAAACGGGCGGGTGGGCGTGCGTCCCCTCCGCCGCGACTTCTGCGTCGATCCCGACGCCGAAACGCTGTTTCCCGACCTCGCCGGCGGCCACGAGCACATGCTTACCGACGCCGACAAGTGGCGCGTGCGCGTCGAGGGGCTTTACCCCGACCAGTCGCGCGCGGCGTGCTTTCCGGCGCTGCTGCTTTTTCCCACCATCGCGCCGCAGCCGGAGTCGCAGGTGGCGCCTCTGCGGCCCGCGGCGGCCATGCTGGCCCTCTTGCCCCAGGCCGCCCTGCTCGCCCGCGACGCCCGCTCCGCCGCCGCTTTTACGCGCCGCGTCGAAACCCTCGTGCGGCAGGCGCCGGCCTACACGCTCCGCAGCGGAAGGGACATCCACGGCAACGGCGCCGCGCTCGAAACCCTCTTCCTCACGCTTTTAGAAAGTAACCGCCATGCTGAAAAAACCCCGTCCCAACCTGCTCATGACCGAGCTTGACGGCGAGGCCGTGCTGCTCGACATCGAATCGAGCTACTACTTCTCGCTCAACGAAACCGGCACCCGCGTCTGGCGCGGCCTCGAAGCCGACAAGTCGCTGGAGGAAATCGTGGACGGCATCGTCGCCGAGTGGGACGTGACGCCCGACGAGGCGCGTGAAACCGTGGAATCGTTTCTCGCCGCGCTGGAAAAAGAGGGCCTCATCCGGTAGATTGGGCCGGCATCCTCTTCTACCGTCCATGCGCCGCTTTTCAATTGCCGTTCTCCTGCTCGCCGCGAGCTTTTCCGCCGCCGCGCAGACCGTCACGCCGTTCCGCCCCGTCGCCACGTATTCCATCGTGGCGCGCGACTCGGTCACGGGCGAGATGGGCGTGGCCGTGCAGTCGCACTGGTTTTCGGTCGGCGCCATCGTGCCGTGGGCCGAGGCCGGCGTGGGCGCCATCGCCACGCAGTCCTTTGTAGATCCGCGCTACGGCCCGCTCGGGCTCGACCTGATAAAGCTGGGACGGACGGCGCCCGAGGCGCTCCAGGCCCTCGTCACGACGGACGCGGGCGAGGCCGTGCGCCAGGTGGCGATGGTGGACGCCGAGGGGCGCGTGGCGGCGCACACGGGGGCGGGCGCCGTGGCCGCCGCCGGGCACCACGTGGGACGCGGCTTTTCGGCGCAGGCCAACATGATGGAAAACGCGACCGTGTGGGACGCGATGGCCCGCGCCTACGAAACCGCGCCCGGCGACCTGGCCGAGCGCCTGCTGGCGGCCCTCGAAGCCGCCCAGGCCGAAGGCGGCGACATCAGGGGGCGGCAGTCGGCGGCCATCATCGTCGTCGGGCCCCGGTCGAGCGGGCGCCCGTGGCTCGACCGCCGCTTCGACCTGCGCGTCGAGGACGACCCCGACCCCGTGGGCGAGCTGCGCCGCCTCGTCCAGCTTCAGCGCGCCTACCTCAAACTCAACGAGGGCGACGAGCACGTCACGGCGGGCGACATCCCGGCGGCGCTGGCGTCGTATTCCGAGGCCATGAACCTGGTGCCCGACGCGGCCACGGGCGGCGAGGCGGCGTTCTGGGTGGGCATCACGCTGGCCGGCATCGGGCGCGAGGCGGAGGCGCTGCCGTATCTGAAACGCGCCGCCGCGCACAACGCGCGCTGGAGCGAACTCGTCCGCCGCCTGCCCGCCGCCGGCCTTCTCCCCGACGACCCCGCCCTCGTGGCGCGGCTGCGCGCCGCCATGAACCCTTGAACGCCATGCGACCTTCCACCGATTTCTGGAAGTCGAGCCCGTGGGTGCTCGTCATCGTGACGGGCATTTTCGCGCTCCTCACGCTCGCCATCCGCCTGGCGACGGGGTTGTAGCTCAGCCCAGCGTGTCGGCGGCGTGGCGCAGGCGCGCCAGGCACGCCGCGCGGCCCAGCACCTCCATCATCTCGAACAGGCCCGGCCCCGCGCTGCGCCCGCTCAGGGCCAGCCGCGCCGGGTGGATGATGCGGCCCGCCCCGGCGCCGTGCGCCTCGGCGGTAGCACGCAGCACCCCTTCGATGCCGTCGTGGGTAAAGGGGGACAGCGTTTCGAGGGCGTCGGCAAAGGCGCGGCACAGCGCTGCCGAGTCGTCCTTCCAGCGCTTGGCGACGCCCGACGCCTCGTACTCCGCCGGCGCCTGGAAAAAGTAGGCGTGCCCGGCCACGTCGGCGGCAAACGAGATGCGCTCCTGGAGCAATCCGCACACGCGGGCGAGGTACGCGTCGTCGGGCGCGAAACCGGCGTTTTCGACGGCGGGGCGGGCTTTTTCGGCAAGCGCCTCGGGGCTGAGGGCGCGCAGGTACGTCTCGTTGTACCAGCGCAGCTTGTCGAGGTTGAACTGGACGCCGCTGCTGCCCACGCGGTCGAGCGAGAACGCCGCGACGAGGTCGTCGAGCGAGAACACCTCCTCGTCCGTGCCCGGATTCCAGCCCAGAAACGCCAGAAAGTTGACGAGGGCGCCCGGCTCGTAGCCCGCCTCGCGGTACTGCCGGACGGACACGGGGATGCCCATCGCGTCGGCGTTGCGTTTGGAGAGCTTGCCGCCATTCGGGCTGAGGATGAGCGGCAGGTGCGCCATGCGCGGCGGCGTCCATCCCAGAAAGTGGTACAACAGCAGGTGCTTGGGCGTCGAAGGCAGCCACTCCTCGCCCCGGATCACGTCGGTGATGCCCATCAGGTGGTCGTCCACGACGTTGGCGAGGTGGTACGTGGGCAGCCCGTCGGACTTGACGAGCACCTGGTCGTCTATCTGCGCCGTCTCGAACGCGACCCAGCCGCGGACGGCGTCCTCGAACCGGACGGTTTCGCCGGGGGGCACTTTGAGGCGGACGACGTGCGGCGCGCCCGCGGCCAGCCGCGCGGCAACTTCGCCGGCGGGCAGCGTGAGGCTGTTGGTCATGCTCATGCGCGTCACGGCGTCGTAGGCGGCGCCCGGCGCGCCCGTGGCGGCCAGCTTTTCGCGCATCGCCTCGATTTCCTCGGGCGTGTCGAAGGCGTAATAGGCGTGGTCCGCCTCCACGAGCTGGCGGGCGTAGCGCTGGTAGTGGTCGCGCCGGGCGGACTGGTGGTAGGGCGCGTGCGGGCCGCCCCTGCCCGGCCCCTCGTCAAACGCGAGGCCGGCCCAGCGGAGGGATTCGAGAATGTCGCCCTCGGCCTCCTCGACAAAGCGCTCCTGGTCGGTATCCTCGATGCGGAGGACAAAGGCGCCGCCCGTCTGCCGGGCTACGAGGTAGTTGTAGAGCGCCGTGCGCAGCCCGCCGATGTGGAGCAGGCCCGTGGGCGAGGGGGCAAAGCGGACGCGGACGGGATCGGGCATGGCGGCGGGGCAGCGGGAAAAGGCGTGACGCGCCAAAATACCCCCTGCCCTGCCGGTCTCGGGGAAAGGGGTGCGAAATCCGCCGCTACCGCCGCGCCTCGACCACGACGCCCGGCGAGAACACGTAATGCGCGCTCATCACCGTCGGGCGCTCGGCCTGCGGTGCGGCTACCGTCGCGGCCGGCGCGGGCGGGGGCGGCGTGGGGCGGGCGCCCAGAAACCCGACGAGCAGCAGGCCCACAGCAGCCAGCGTGGCCGTGCGCAGCGACACGCGGGCGCGGCGCTGCCACAGCGACGGGCGGGCCGGCGGGCGGGCAGCGCGCGGGCGCACGCGCCGCTGCCGGGCCAGGCGCTGCATAAAAGCCGCGTCCATCGCCGGCGTGACGGTAAAGCTTTCCTGCCGGCTCAGGCGGCGGAACTGCATCACGCTTTCGAGCAGGCGGCGGGCGCCCTCGTCCACGGCGAGGTGGGCGAAAAGGGCCGCGTGCTGCGCAAAAGGCAGCTCGCCATCGGCGTAGAGGTGGATGGCCTCGTCGAGAGGGTACGGGGTATCGGTCATGGTGAAACGCTCAGAAGGGCGAGGCAGGCGCCGCCTCGCGGGTGTGCGCCTGCACCAGCTCGGCCATTTTGCGGCGGGCCTTGAACAGCTTCGACTTGACGGCGGAAACCGTCGAGCGCGTCACCGCCGCGATTTCCTCGTAGTTGAGGTTCTGGTACTCGCGCAGCACGATGATTTCGCGGTAGTCGGGTTTGAGGGCGGCCAGCACCCGGTTGACGAGTTGGACGGCCTCGTTGCGCTCGTACTGGGCGCCCGTGCCCTCGCCCGCCGGGAGGGGTACGTCGTGGTCGAGGGTTTCCTGGCGGACGGTGCGGCGCAGGTAGTTGAGGCACTGGTTGCGCGCAATGGTGAACAGCCACGACTTGAAGGCGCCGCTGCGCAAAAGGCGGTCGCGGTTTTCGTACACGCGGATAAAGGTCTCCTGCGTCACGTCCTGGGCGGCGTCGCGGTCGAGCAGCATTTTCGAGGTAAAGGCAAAGACGGGCGCCTTGTACCGGTTGTACAGCGTCACGAAGGCGAACTCGTCGCCCGCCTGAAAAGCCTCGATAAGCGCGGTGTCGTCCTGGTGCATGGTGGGGAGGCGCTGTAAAGTCAGGACGCGGCAGCGGGGGCAGAGTTGCTCCGCCGCCTGCGGTTTTCGCCGGGCACGCGTTCGCCGGGCCGGGGCGGCAAAGTTCTCCGAGAGTTGCCTTGTAGCCTTTCCCGGCGACGCACTAACTTTTGAGGCTTTACGTTTCTGGCCCGCACCCCACTTTTTCCCGTTCATGCGCCGCACCTCCTTTTCTCCGCTTCTGCTGCCCCTTGCCGCCCTCGTGGCCCTGCTGCCCGCCTGCGCGGGCTCGCGCCCCGCAGCGCCCGCTCTGCCGCCCGCCAACGCCGTGGCGACCTACGGCGGCGAAACCCTCACCCTGGCCGACTTCGAGAGCCGCTACGCCCGCGCCGTGGGCAGCCGCGACGCCGCCGCCGACAGTTCGGTTGCCGCCTACACCGACTTTCTCAACCGGTACGTGGACTTCCGCCTCAAGGTGATGGCCGCCCGCCAGGCCGGCCTCGAAGCCGACTCGGCCCTCCAGGCCGAAAGCGCCCAGTACCGCCTCAACCTGGCCCGCCCCTACATGCTCGAACGCGAAGTCATCGAGCCCGTCGTGCGCGAGCTGTACGAAAAGCAGCGCACCATCGTGGACGCCAGCCACATCCTCGTCATGGCGCCGCCCGAGGCCGCGCCCGCCGACACCCTCGCCGCCTACAACAAGCTCCAGGCCGCCGTTGACTCGGTCGCGGCGGGGATGCCGTTCGAGGAAGCCGCCGTTCGCTTTTCCGAAGACCCGTCGGCGCGTGGCAACGGGCCGGGCGCGGGCGGCAACCTGGGCTTTTTCACCGCCGGCGACATGGTGGACGAGTTCGAGAACATGGCCTACACCGTCCCCGTGGGCCAGCTTTCGCCCATCTTCCGGACGCGCTTCGGCTACCACGTCCTCAAAGTCAACGCGCGCAAGCCCGCGCCCCGCGCCCTGCGCGTGGGCCACATCATGATCCGCCCCAATGGCAGCGAGCCTGCCCAGCTCGACAGCGCCCGCGCCGAAGCCCAGGCCCTGCGCGACTCACTTCTCGCCGGCGCCGACTTTGCCGCCCTTGCCACGGCCCACAGCGACGACCCCGGCAGCGCCGAGCGCGGCGGCGAGCTGGGCGTGCTCACCTGGCGCACGAACGTCGTCGAGCCCTTTAAAAGCACCGCCCTCGCCCTCGAAAACACGGGCGACATTTCCGAGGTCGTCGAAACGTCGTTTGGCTTCCACGTCATCAAGGTGCTCGAAAAGATGCCCGAGCAGACGTTCGACGAAGCCTTTGGCGAGCTCAAAGGCACCGTCTCGCGCCTGCCGCGCGCCAAGGCCGCCCAGGACGCCCTCGCCGAAAAGGCCCTCGCCGAGTACGGCATGAAGGCCGACACCGTCACGTTTGTGCGGGCGATGCAGAGCGAACCTTACGACAGCCTCGCCGCCCGCTACCGCACGGGCCGCCTCGACACGGCCCTCGTCCAGCTTTCCGTTGCCCGCATCGGCGACGAGCCGTATTCGCTGGGCGACGTGCTGCGCTTCTGGACAACGCAGCGCCCGCCCGCCGCCGGCCCCGCGCCGCAGCAGGCCGGCAGCCTGCTCCACGGCTTCCTGCTCGAAAAAGCCATTGACTACGAAGCCGCCCACCTGGACGCGAAGGACGCCGAGTTTGCCCGCATCATGGACGAGTTCAAGGACGGCCTGCTGCTTTTCCGCGTGATGGAGGACTCGGTCTGGAAGGCCGCCCAGCAGGACTCCGCCGGGCTGCGCGCCTACTACGACGCCCACCGCGACGCCTACCAGTTCCCCGAGCGCACGCGCGTGGTCTCGATCACGGCGCCCTCGGACTCGCTTCTCGAAGCCGCCCGCGCCCGCATCGAAGGCGGCCTGACGTTCGAGGCCCTCGCCGCGGAGATGGCGCAAAACGGCGACGTGCGCATCGACACGATTCTCATCGCCGGCGCCACCAATACGGTGTACGACCGGGCGCTGCCGCTCGCGCCGGGGCAGTTCGTGGGGCCCCTCCCGCACCGGGGCACGTCGCGCATCCTGCTCTACCACGGCGGCATGGACGCGGCCCGTCCCAAGACGTTCGAGGAGGCGCAGGCCGAGGTGACGACGGCCTACCAGGAGATGATGGACGCGGCGCTGCGGGCGCGGCTGCGGGCGCGCTACGACGCGCGCCTGTACCCCGAGAAACTCCAGGAGGCGTTTTCCGGCCCCGCCACGGCCCCGGCAACGACGCCCGCCGGCCGTTGAGACGCGCCGTTCCGCTTGCCGCCCTCCTCGTTGCGGGCGCGCTCGGCGTGGGCTGCACGCCCGAGGCGCCCGCGGGCGCGTACGTGGCGCGCGTGGGCACCCAGGTGCTGACGGAGGAGGAGCTGGCGCGGCGGCTCGAACAGGCCGTGCCCGGCCAGGACACCACGGCTCTCCGCCGCGCCCTCGTGGCCGACTGGGTGGGCGACGCCCTGCTGTTCGAGGCGGCCCTCGCCGCGGGCACCGACCGCGACCCCGAAATCGCCCGGCAGGTCGAGCAGAACCGGCAGGCGCTGCTGGCGTCGGCGTACGTGTCGGCGTATCTGCGCGAGCACCCGCCCGAACTGGGCGACGCCGACATTGCCGACTACTACGCGCGCAACAAGGCCCGGCTGCCCCTGCGCGAGCCGTACGTGCAGTACCACCTTTTCGGCGGCCCGACGGAAAAGGTGGCCCGGCAGGCGCGCCTGTCGCTTGCCCGCCGCGACGTGGCCCCCGACACCCTCTGGCGGGCGTGGCGCGGGCGCCCCGGCTTTGTCGTCGTCGTGGATTCGGCGGGGCCGGAGCGCGGCCTCTACGCCACCCTTCCCGAAGTGCGCGACCGCCTGATGGAACTGCGCCCGGGCCAGACGTCGGGCGTCATCGAGGCGGACTCGCTGTTCTACGTCGCCCACGTCGTGGCGCGCGGCGCACCCGGCGACGAGGCGCCGCTCGCGTGGGTGCAGGGCGAGATCGTCCACCGGCTGCGCCTGGAAGCGCAGAAGCGCGCCGCCCGCCGACTCGTCGAGACGCTGCGGGCGCAGGCCCTGGCGCGCGGCCTGCTCGACGTGCGCCCCGACTCGCTGCAATAACCGTTTTCCGCCCGGCGTTAGCCCCGGGCACCCTAAATCATGCTCATGACCCGACTGTACTGTGTTCTGCTGCTCCTGGCGATGGCCGCGCCCGCGACCGCCCAGGAGCAGGTGCTCGACGAAATCGTGGCCGTCGTCGGCGGCCGCATCGTGCTGCGCTCCGAGGTGGACGGCCTCGTCTTCAACGCCCAGCAGCGCGGCACGCCCTACTCCGACGAGCTGTGGCGGCAGGCGCTGAATGACCTGGTAGATCAGCAGGTGCTCGTGCTCATGGCCGAGCGCGACACCACCATCGAGGTGCGGCCCGACCAGGTGACGCAGGCCATCGACCAGCAGATCGCGCAGCTCACGCAGCAGGTGGGCGGCGAAAGCCGGCTGGAGGAGGTTTATGGCAAGCCCGTCATCCAGATCCGGCAGGATTTGCGGCCCACGTTCGAGGACCGGCTGCGCGCCGAGCAGTTCCAGGGGCGCAAGCTGCGCGCCATCCGCACGTCGCCCAGCGAGGTGCGCGCGTGGTTCGACACCATCCCCGCCGACTCCCTCCCGACGCTGCCCACGACTGTCCGCGTGGCCCACATCGCCCGGTTTCTCGAGCCCTCCCCCACCGCCCTGCGCGACGCCATCCAGATCATCACGACGCTGCGCGACTCCATCACGACGGGCAAGGCGACCTTCGAGGCGCTGGCGACCGAGTTTTCCGAAGACGTGGCGTCGGCCCAGGAGGGCGGGCGCATCCAGGACATCCGCATCCAGGACCTGGTGCCCGAGTTCGGCGCCGTGGCCTCGCGGCTGCCCCTCGACTCGGTTTCGGCGCCCTTCCGCACCACGTTCGGCTACCACATTTTGCGCGTCAACGACCGGCGCGGCGACGTGCTCGACTTCAACCACATCCTCATCCGCGTGGACGAGTCGTCGGCGGAAAGCGGCCCGGCGGTGGACTACCTGACCACGATCCGCGACTCCATCGAAACGTACTCGATGCCCTTTGAACTCATGGCGCGGCGGCACTCGGAAGACCCGCAGTCCTCGCAGCTGGGCGGGCGCGTGACGGACCCGCGCACGCGGGCGCGCGACCTGCCCGTCGAGGCGCTGGGAACGGAGTGGCGGGCCACGCTCGACACCCTCGAGGTGGGCGAGGTCAGCCGGCCCGCGCCCGTGCAGCTGCTCAACGGGCGGCGCGCCTACCACATCGTGCTGCTCCAGCGCCGCACGCCCAGCCACCGCGTCAGCTACGAGACGGACTACGAGCAGCTTGAACAGATCGCCCTCCAGGCCAAGCAGGGCGACGTGCTGCGCGAATGGCTCGACGAGCTGCGCGCCCGCGTTTACATTGATTACCGGGGCAAAGCCCAGCAGCTCATGGCCC